>JBCBYJ010000013.1:0-16531 GCA_039815905.1 Pseudomonadota bacterium
GCAATCGCGCCTATGCCAGCCTAGAGGCGGCCCTGGCGCGCTTTCGCCTCGCGCCGCCGCAGCCCTGCGAGAACCATTACATTGTCGACTATATCGCCCGCCACAGCCTCAAGCAGATCGAAAACGAAGCCGGACAGATCGGGTGGAATTGGAAGTTCGACCCTTACATGCTGGTCAATTTCGATTTCGGCCGCGTCACGGCAGATGTGATCGGCAAGATTACGTGCCAAATGGCGATGATGCGCGGTGCAGACTCGGCGCTGGTCGATGATCGCATTTGGGACTTTATGCGCAGCCAACGTCCGCACATGGACATGATCTCGATCCCGGACGCACAACATCACGTCATGTTGGACCAGCCGCTGGCCTTCATTAACGCGCTGCAAACGCAGCTCACGGCTTGGTCGCACTGATTTGCCGATTGCGTTTTGAAGGCGAGCGGTTAAACACCGCGCGCCATGATCGAAATCATTCCCGAAACGCCGTCCCAGCATGCCGCCGCGATTGAAACCCTTTATGATCGCACCTTTGGGCCCGGACACTTTGCCAAAACAGCCGAGCGTCTGCGCGAAGGCAATGCCTCGCTGCCGGACATCACGCGGGTCGCCGTCTCAGGGGGCGACGAGGTCATTGGCGTCTGTCGCATGTGGCCGATCTTCATCGGCACCGACAAAATCCCAGCGCTATTTGTCGGCCCGGTGGCGGTCGATCCTGGCTTTCAAGGCCAGCGCCTGGGTCTGACGGTGACCGGCGAAGCGTTAGAGGCGGCGACGCAGGCTGGATGGGGCGCGGCGGTGATCATCGGCGCGCCCTCTTATTTCGGTGAGCTGGGCTTTAAAATTGTCGCGCCGGACCGATTTCAGTTCCCGGGCCCGCAAGACATGACCCGCGTCATGGTCCGCGCTTTGGCTGGCGATGCGGAGGACTTGCACGGGGCGCTGCGGGCCGTTTAGCGCGGGTCGACTGACAGGCGAGACGTACCGCGCAGAGGCCGAGCCAATCAAAGACATCGCTTGGTTATCGAGCATAAGTGATGAGGATCTCTGCGCGCGCCTTTATCTTATCTAAAAGACAGTAAAAATTCATCTCTCGGTTGTGCCATCTGCGCGGCCTGATAACGTCGTGACCATCTGCAAACGCAAAGATTTCGGAGGGGACGATGTCGCGAATAACTGCGTGGAAAGCCGTGTCAGTCACGGTATGTGCTGCGATCATGGGATGGGGTTTGTGTAATGGGCTGGCGACCAGCACCGCACAATCCTCGGGCGGGCTTCAGGCGGACAGTCTGAATACAAGTCAACTGAACTATGAAAAACAACTCCTGGCGATGTATCTCGGCGACTTTGATAGCGTCGGGTGGCAGCCAGAGAGCGGGGCGTTTGCGAAACTTTTTCCGATGTACGTGACCTCGTTCGGACGTCGCTGCGCGGCCTATCTGCCCAGCAATAAGGTTGAGATTATGACTCGGGAATGTTCGCTAGAATCCACTCCCGTGGATGTCTATGGCAATCCTGCCGGTCCGAGCAGCTGCATCGAGTATCGCACCGTGGGCACCGGGATTTACGCTAAACCAGATTTATATGCGATTAAGGTTCGGCTTGAGACGCTCGTGGGAAATGCGATGATCGGCGACATGCTGTTCAATATGCCGGCTGACCCATTTGCCACCACTGTGACATTGAGCGACGCCATTCTGATGGCGAATGACGATGCCCAACAAGTGGTGGCGGCCAATTCGTGTGATAGCCGCGCCTTGCTGCGCTTAGAAGACAACATGGCGCGATTCGCCCAAGGCGACCGGTCGCTCAAACTTGCTTCCGGTGACACGCTTGCGGATGTACAAGCGCGTGCGCCGCAAACCAAATCGCTTCAATCGGCGGATCTGCAGCGCCTGGTTGACGACTTGATCGCAGACAATGCGCGTGGATGGATGCTGAACCAATATGCAAGGGGCAGCGTCAGCGGTGTCAATGTTGAGCAGCGCGATGCGCAAGGCCATCCCGTCAGCCTTCGCGCCAATTATCAGTTTTCGCAGCTTGGCCAAATGGCGGCTGGCTGGGTGCAATTGCAGTTTCAGCAAGGCCGCCCGTCTTGTCTTTATTTTTATGACGCACCGAGCACATGCAGGGTCGCCAGTCCCAGAGTCGCGAATGCTTATGAGCGCGGTGATTATTGACACGCTCGTCCGCACAGACCGCTAAGATCGGGGCGTGACTTTAGGATTGTGAGATCACTTTCCGGCGCCGAGCAAATCCAAGCGCCAGCGCAGTGTGTCGATACGGTCTTGGCCAAAGAAAGGTTCGTCGCGCACCACCATGGTTGGCACACCCCAATGTCCGGCGGCGTCTAAAGCGTCTTGATTGCGCTCAATCTCGGCGAGATGGTCGCCGTCTGCCGTTGCCGCTTCCATCTCCGCGAGATCGAGGCCGCAACGGGCCGCCGCTTGGGCCAAATGATCGCCTTCATGCCAATTCTCAGTGCCTCCAAAAATCAGGCTGGACACCGCGGCGACGAAGGCGATGCCCTTGCCGCGCCGCTGCGCTTCAACGCCGAGTTTGGACAGACGGAAAATATGTGGCTGATCCTCGGAGACAACCATTGTGGAGTAATCTTGGACCACCGGATCGGGCCTCGGCCAGGCATGCGGCAGCCCCAAAAACGCCGCGCGGCGTTGCCAATCCATCATGATGTACTGGGTCGGCTTTCGGTTGGACGTATTGAACAAAGCCGCCTTGTCGCGAATGGCGATGGGCAACACGACCCGCAGCGCCATGTCGACATCAAAGTCTTGTTCCAATCGAAGCAAATCCGGGGTGACCAGATAAGAATAGGGGCTTCTGAAAGACCAATAGACATTCACGGTTTCGGTCATAGGTTTCCTCCAAGTTTAGGCTCTTAATGGGAGCGAACCATGCGGTGATCTCAGTGTCCAGAGATGCCCCGACGGCGAACGGTTACGCAAATCAAGCGTAAGCTTTTATCTGACCTGTCACACAATCGTGCCTTGCCTTCTGTATCCGGCTGCGCCATACGCGCCGTGGGCCAGCCTTCCCCAACGAAGGTCAGCCTATCTGTAAGGATAGGAGTACAAACAGATGACTGATGTCGCCAAACCGGACGTGCGTCCCGCATGTCCGCATTTCTCTTCCGGACCAACCGCTAAGCGGCCCGGATTTTCACTCGAAAAATTACAAAGTGCCGCGCTCGGCCGGTCGCATAGATCGGCGACCGCCAAGGCGAAGCTGAAACAAGCGATTGAGCGCACCAAAGACATTCTCGGCCTGCCAGAGGATTATCGCGTCGCCATTGTTCCGGCCTCTGATACCGGCGCGGTTGAGATGTGCATGTGGTCCATGCTGGGGCAGCGCCCAGTGGACGTTTTTGCCTGGGAAAGCTTCGGCAAGGACTGGGTCACCGATGCGGTGAATGAATTAAAGCTTGTCGATTGCAACATTCATGTCGGCGATTATGGCGTCTTGCCGCCATTTGAAAAAGCCCGTGAGGATGCGGATATCATCTTCACCTGGAATGGCACCACGTCTGGTGTGCGCGTCTTGAACGCCGATTGGATTAAGCCCAATCCCGACCGCGTGGTGATTTGTGATGCGACCTCGGCTGTGTTCGCGCAGGACATGGAGTGGGACAAGCTCGATGTTGTGACCTATTCCTGGCAGAAAGTGCTGGGCGGTGAAGCGGCCCATGGCATGCTGATCCTGTCACCAAATGCGGTGCGTCGTTTGGAAAGCTATAAGCCAGAGCGCGCCTTACCGAAACTGTTTCGGATGACCAAAGGCGGCAAGCTCAATGAGGCTTTGTTCGAAGGCAACACGATCAATACGCCGTCGCTTTTATGCACCGAAGATTATCTCCAAGCGCTCGACTGGGCTGAAGCGTGCGGCGGTTATCAAGGCTTGAAAGCGCGCTCTGATCGTTCGCTCGACATCCTTACCGATTGGGTCGCGAAAACCGATTGGATAGAGTTCCTCTGCGCCGATGATGCGGTGCGCTCCAATTCCGGCGTGACGTTCTCGATTGTGCACCCAACCTTTGCGAAAATGGACGAAGCGACGCAGCGGGCATTCCTCAAACGCATGATGAAACGGCTTGAAGACGAGGAGGCGTGCTTTGATGCCAATGGCTATGCCAAAGCGCCTCCTGGCTTGCGCATTTGGTGCGGGGCGACCGTGGAGCCAGACGATGTGGCGAAACTGACGCCATGGCTCGACTGGACCTTCGCTGAAGAACTCGCTGCGCTGTAAGCGATTTGAGGCTTCGGCCATGACCCTCGTGCTTCGACCTGCCCGGCTAGCGGACGTGCCTCATTTGGAAAGATGGGACCAAGAACCGCATGTGATCGCCGCAACCAGCGACGATCCGGACGCGGATATTGCCTTTGATGGCGCTGAATGGCGGGCTGAGATTGTCAGCGATGATCCGGCCAGTGCGATCTTCATCGCGGCGCTCGACGGGCGTCCGATTGGCGCCATGCAGGTCATCGATCCGGCTTTGGAGCGCACCCAATATTGGGGACCAGACTGTCCGCCAAATTTGCGCGCCATGGATATCTGGATCGGCGAGAAAGACTGCCTCGGCAAAGGCTATGGCACGCAGATGATGACGATTGCCATCGATCACGCGTTCGCCGATCCGAACGTCGAAGCCGTGCTGATTGACCCTTTGAATTCCAATACGGATGCCCACCGCTTCTATCAGCGTTTGGGCTTCCGACCGATTGGTCGTCGTCTGTTTGATGAAGACGATGACTGCCTTGTTCACAGATTAGATCGCGCCGATTGGCGCCCTGGAGACTGAGATGCCTAAAGTTCTTATTGCCGATAAACTCGCCCCAGCTGCGGTCGAGATTTTCAAAAATCGCGGCCTGGACACCGAAACCGCTATCGGGCTGAGTAAAGATGAGCTGATTGCCAAGATTCCCGAATTTGACGGCCTTGTCGTGCGCTCAGCGTGTAAGCCAGATGCCGATATCATCGCTGCGGCCGATACGCTCAAAGTGATTGGCCGGGCCGGGATTGGGGTCGATAATATCGACATCAAAGCGGCGACGAGCAAAGGCGTCGTGGTGATGAATACGCCGTTTGGGAATGCCGTCACGACCGCCGAACATGCGATTGCCATGATGTTTGCCGCCGCCCGCCAAATCCCAGCCGCGAATGCTGGGACGCAAGCCGGAGACTGGCCGAAGAAAGCCTTCATGGGCACAGAGCTGTCCTATAAAACGCTCGGCTTGATTGGCTGCGGCAATATCGGCGCGCGCGTCGCAGAGCGGGCCAAAGGCTTGCAAATGAAGGTCCTCGCCTATGACCCGTTCTTGACCGAAGAGCGGGCTCTGGAGCTGGGTGTGGAGAAAGCCGCCGACTTAGACGCCATGCTGACGCGCGCTGATTTCATCACGCTGCACACGCCTTTGACCGACCAGACCCGCAATATCTTGTCGGCTGAGGCGCTGGCGAAGACCAAGAAAGGCGTCATCCTGGTCAATTGCGCCCGCGGCGGACTGGTCGATGAGGCGGCCGTGGCGGAGGGTCTCAAGTCGGGCGATATTGGGGCTGCCGCCTTTGATGTGTTCGCTGAAGAGCCCGCCAAAGAGAATGTCCTGTTTGGCGCGCCGAACTTTATCGCAACGCCGCATCTGGGCGCAGCAACCTCAGAGGCCCAGGAAAATGTCGCACTGCAAGTGGCCGAGCAAATGAGCGACTATCTGCTCACCGGCGCGGTCACCAATGCGCTGAATATGCCCTCGATCACCGCTGACGAAGCGCCGCGCTTGAAACCGTTCGCGGCTTTGGCGGAAAAGCTCGGCCTGTTTGCTGGTCAAATCAGCGATTATGGTTTTGAAGAAGTCATCATCGAATATGAAGGCGAGGTCGCAGAGCTCAATCGCAAACCGCTGACAGCGGCGGCCTTGTCTGGTTTGCTGCGGGCCTCGCGCGGCGATGTGAACATGGTGTCCGCCCCCGCCATTCTGCAAGAAAGCGGCGTCAAGCTGGCCGAGACCAAGACGGAGGACAGCCCAGTCTATGACAGCCTGATCCGGATCAAAGTCCTGACCAAGCGGACCGAGAATGACTCCCAGCCGGGTTGGCGCTCGCTCGCCGGGACGCTGATTGCCGGAAAGCCGCGCATTGTTGAGGTCAAAGGCATGGCGCTGGAGGGCGATTTCTCGTCGACTGTGCTGTATGTGAACAATCTCGATGAGCCTGGCTTCATTGGGTCACTCGGCGGGCTCTTGGGCAATGAGGATATCAATATTGCCAACTTCCATCTGGGTCGCACCGATGCTGGCGGTGAAGCGATTGCCTTGATCGGAATTGACACTGAGCCGTCAAATGATCTCGTGAAACAGCTCAAAGCCTTGCCGCATGTGCGCTATGCCAAGGTGCTAAACTTCTAGCGCTGGCCCGCCCGAGACTTGCGATCCCGACGGTTTGACCGCGCAAATATTCGGGATCAAGAGCGGCCGCGGCTGTGCGGTTCGCGACGGCGGGCAATCGCCTACAAAAATTTCCCTGGACTCTTTACGCGAGTCGCAAATCGGATTCTGATTCGTTTACCAAATGAAATGAGGTGAGCGACATGGCGATGACACAAAGGCAGGCTTTGGACCTTTGGCGCTCAGCCCTAACCGCCTATGTGCGGTCGGACGAGTCCGATATGACCGCCCGCCAACAAGCGGTCTTAATGACTGTCGCTTTGACCCCTGGTCCACATACGGTGCGTGGCTTGGCGAGCCATCTCAGCATCGCCAAACCGGCGGTCACCCGGGCGCTGGATGTGCTGGAGCGCAACCGACTGATCAAGCGCGTTCCAGATGAGCGCGATCTGCGCAGCGTGCATATTGAGCGCACGACCGAAGGCATGGACTGGTTGCGCGCGTTTGGCGGGCAAATCCAAGCCGCAGAAGCCGGTGAGTCCGATGGCGGCGCAATACCCGCCGAGCCGAACCGCGCGGTTGCCTAAAGATTTCCTTGATCAAGTGCTTATAGTCCTGACCTGAGTTTGGGTTGGAGCGCGCGATGCTATCCTTCAATGATCCTCGTCTGGTCTTGCCCGAAGGCGGCCAAGGCGTCCGCCTGCAAGTCAATGCCGGCGTTGCGGCGCTGCGCAAAAGCCCAGAGCCTGATGCGACGCAAGTCAGCCAAGTCTTGCATGGTGAGACGGTGCATCTGCATCACGAAGCCGGAGAGTTCGGCTTGGTCCAATGCGCGCAGGATCGCTATGTCGGTTGGGTTTTAATGGCGGCGCTGTCTGCGCCAGTTTTGGCGGCGACGCACCGCGTCCTGGTCAGTCGCTTGCACACATATGCTGAGCCGAAAATTACCGCTGCTCCGCATTTTGTGCTGGGCATTGGCGCCAGACTGAGTGCCACCGGGGCGCAGGACGGGCGCTATTTGCAGTTTGAGCGGGCCGGTTGGGTGCCCGATCATCTGGTCGCGCCAATCGACACGTTAGAGAGCGATCCAGTCGCGGTCGCTGAACGCTTTTTGGGGACACCATATTTATGGGGGGGGCGAGATTGTTTGGGCTGGGATTGCTCAGGCTTGGTCCAAATTGCGTTTGGCGCGTGCGGCGTTGCCGCGCCGCGCGACAGTGATATGCAACAGGCTTGGCTGGGCGATCCGATTGCCGATTGGCAAACACCCGGCGCGTTACGGCGCGGTGATCTGATCTTCTGGAAAGGTCATGTTGGCCTGCTCGCCGGACCTGACACGCTGTTGCATGCCAATGGCACATATATGACGACGATGACGGAGCCGCTGGCCCCGGCGATTGAGCGGATCGCAACAGAATACGGCGAGCCTTTAGAGGCTCGCCGTGTCGATATTTCTGCGTTGAGCGGCGTAAGGCCCGCCTGGCTTAAGGCTAAGGGGTAACCTCTTCGACCGTTTCTTCGACCGCTGCCTCAGCCGTATCGGTCACGGTTTCGACGACATTTTCCGCGCTGTCAGAGGCGGTTTCAACCACGTCTTCAGCGGTGACGGTCGCCTCTACAATAGCGGCGGTTCCGGCATCTGCTGCGTCTTCAATGGCTTCGTCAGCGGCGGCTTCGGCGACGATTTCAGCCGCTTCGGCTGGCGCTGTCGCACCGCCTTCAATCACCGTTTCGTCAGTTTCCGCCAGATCTCCAGCCGCCTCTTCTGCATCGCCCTCTTCCAGAACTTCTGGCAGCGGGGCCGGAGCCTCTGGGGCGTCCGGACTATAGGTGGCGAGATAAGCTAGCACCGCCGCGCGCTCGTCATCGCGGTTCAGACCGGCAAAGGCCATGTTCGTGCCGCGCGCATAGGAGGATGGGTTGGCAAGCCAAGTATCCATATTGGTCCAAGACCAGTTGCCTTCAGTGTTCGACAGCGCGCCAGAGTAAGCAAACCCACTGACGGCCTGCTTGTCCGCGCCGATAACGCCCCACAGGTTTGGACCAGTACCATTGGCACCGCCTTGATCGAGCGTGTGGCACGTGGCGCATTTGGCGCGGAAGCTCCGCTCGCCGCGGGCGAGGTCGGCGTTCACCAAAAGCGCGCCAAGGTCGTAAATATCTTCAATCACTTCGCTGCCACCGCCGATTTCAGCGATGTCGATGCGGAAGCCTTTAAAATTGTATTCCGCCCAGGCGTTTAGCGATTCGTGCTCTTTATGATGGTGATGGCCGCCGCCAAACACGATCATAGAAACCTCTTTCAGCCCCAGAATGACGAGGCCGATCGCTAAAAGTGCCCCGAAAATCTTGTTCAGTCCGAGTTCGCCCATGGGTGATCCCTCAAATATCCAGTCTTGCGCGCGCCTTCTGACACGCTATGCGTTCGCGATCAATATACAGAGATGTGGCAGATCGCGCGTTACCTGTTTCAGCGGCGAATGCGCGCAGGTCTGTTGCCGGGATCTTAATCTCAAGACGCCAGGCAGATCCGCCGGGCGAAAGAGCGCCGATCCGGCAGAAAAAACAAGTGGAGGCCGCTGACATGGCGACGGACAAGATAACCTATCAGGGCGAGCGTGGCTCAAACTCTCATATTGCGTGCCTCGAGATGTTTCCCGACCATGAACCGGTCGCTTGCCGGACGTTTGAAGACGTCATTGGCCTGGTCGAAGGCGGTGAGGCTAAGCTCGCTATGATCCCCGTCGAGAACACGCTTGCCGGGCGGGTCGGCGATATTCACTATCTCCTGCCTGCGACCAGTCTGCATATGATTGGCGAGCATCTCATGCGGATCAGATTTCAGCTAATGGGTCTGAAAGGCACCAAATTGGACGAGATTGAGCGCGCCTATAGTCATGTCATGGCGCTGGGTCAGTGCCGAAGCTTTTTGCGCCAGAATGGCATTGAACCCCACACCGCTGCTGATACAGCCGGCGCCGCGCGCCAGGTCGCCGAGCATGGCGAAAAAACCGCCGCAGCGATTGCGCCCGCCTTGGCGGCGGAAGAATATGACTTGGAGATCCTGGCCCGGGACATTGAAGACGCGACCCATAATACAACGCGATTTGTGATTATGGCCCCGGAACCGCTTGATATTAGCCCGGAAGATGGCCCGTCTATGACGGCGTTTCTGTTTCAGGTCCGCAATATTCCCTCAGCGCTTTACAAGGCGCTGGGCGGGTTTGCGACCAATGGCGTCAATATGACCAAGCTGGAGAGCTATCAGATTGAAGGCTCATTCGCGGCCTCGCAATTCTATGCCGAGATTGAGGGTCACCCGAACCAGCGCTCGGTGCAATTGGCGCTCGAAGAGCTTGGCTTCTTTTCCAACTCGTTGAAGATTCTTGGCGTCTATCCAAAGAACCCGGCGCGAGACGGCAATCTGATCGGCTAAGACCGTCGCGCTTCTCGCGGCGTGACCCTTGCCTTCCTGTCAGCTTCAGCCATCCTGACATCATAAAAAAATAGGTCAGGAGGAAGGCGCGATGGCGGGCAAGCATATCATTATTGTTGGCGCAGGTCTGGGCGGCTTATGTGCAGCGATTAAGCTTCAAGAAGCCGGGCACACATTTACCCTTGTGGAAAAGCTCGATCGGGTCGGCGGCACCTGGGCGCAGAACACCTATCCGGGCGTTGCCTGTGACGTGCCTGTGGCGCTTTATCAATTCAGTTTCGCGCAGAGCGTCAATTGGAGTCGGTCCTATCCGCAAGGCGAAGAGATCCAGGCCTATGCCGAAGAGATTACGGACCGCTATCAATTGCGCCCGCATGTGAAACTGGACGATGCTGCAACCCAAGCTGTGTGGGATGAAGCGACCAAGACGTGGACCGTCACCACAGCCAGCGGCGCTAGCTATAAAGGCGATGCTGTGATTGGTGCGCTCGGCCAGCTTAACCGCCCCAACTGGCCCGCTATTCCTGGCAAAGACGCGTTCCAAGGCGCGATCACGCATTCGGCGGACTGGGATCACTCGGTCGAGATGACCGGCAAGCGGGTCGGCGTCATTGGCTGCGCCGCGAGCGCCGTGCAGATTATTCCCGAACTCGCCGAAACCGCGAAAGACTTGGTTGTCTTCCAGCGCAGCCCAAATTGGGTCATCCCGCGCCGCGACCTTGCCGTTAGCGCCGAAGAGGGCGCGCTGTTAGGGACCAATCCTGAGCTGGCGATGAAACTCGGCGCGCTCAATCGCCAGATCATTTATGAGCAAGCCGATGAGTTTTTCTGGCAGGCCTTTAAATGGACGCCAGAGGGCCGGGCGGCGTACCACCGGATCGCGATGGACCAGCTTGAAAGCCAAGTTCCGGATGCCGACTTACGCGCCAAATTGACGCCGGACTATCCCATTGGCTGCCGCCGTGTTCTGATCTCGGACGATTATTTCCCGGCTTTGATGAAAGACCATGTGACGCTCGAAACCGATGGCATTGAGACGATTGATGCCACCGGCATTCAAACAGTAGCGGGTCAGCATCATGAGCTCGACGTGATCGCCTTTGCCACGGGCTTTGAGACCACCGGCTGGCGCTGGTCGGTGGATGTGCAAGGACGCGGCGGGCAGCATTTAAATGCCGTCTGGAAGGATTATCCAGAAGCCTATCTCGGCATCACCGTGGCGGATTTCCCGAACCTGTTTGTGCTCTATGGTCCCAACACCAATCTTGGACACAATGCGATTACGTTCATGCTGGAGCGCCAGGTCGAGTATGCGGTCAAAGCGCTGGACGGATTAGGCGCAACCGGCAAAGCCGCCATGGTCCCGACCAAAGCCGCGCAGGATCGGTTCAACACGCAAATGCAGGCGGACCTTGAAAAGACGGTCTGGGCAGATCCGGCTTGCAACTCATGGTACAAGAATGCGCATGGCAAGATCACGCAAAACTGGTCGTCGCATACGCGCGACTATGCGGCGGCCGTGGCCGATGTGAAGCTTGAGGATTATGAGCTGATTTAGGCGGCGACCCTTGTGTGAATTCGGGGTAATTTTTGCCAGGTTTTACACTTGTTTCATGGGCCTTTCCTAACCTCTTCGCGGGTTCAAATGCGGAGACGTTCTCATGCCAAAATCGGTTAAACCACTTTCGTTTCTGGTCGCAGCTGCGACCCTCACAAGCGCCGCTTATGCGGACGGTAACTTTGCCGTCACGGGCGGGATCGGCACGATGGGCGGATCGGTCGAAGGTCAGGTCAGAGTCAGTGATTTCTTCCAGCTGCGCGGCGGCGTCAATTATCTAACCTTCGATGAAACCATCGATGTTGACGAAATCAGTTATGATGGCGAGCTCGATTTTTCCGGCTTTGGCGCGTTTGTCGATCTGCACCCGTTTCGCAACAGCTTCTTTGTCACGGGCGGCGCCTATGCCGGCGATAAGACGATTGATCTTCTCGCCACGTCAGAGGTCAGCGTCGAGATTGGCGACCTCCTCTTCACGCCGGCCGAATATGGCCGTTTGGAAGGCGATGTCTCATTCGATGATGTCGCCCCCTTTGTCGGCGCGGGGTTTGACACCACATTCCAAGGCGATGGCAATTGGGGCTTTCACATCCTCGCAGGCGCCGCGCTCTACGGGTCGGGCGATGTGACGCTCGAAGCGGTCGGCGGGACGCTCTCAAATGATCCGCTCTTGCAAGCGCAGCTGGAGCAAGAAATCCGCGACATCGAAGAAGAGATCGAGGATTATGAAGTCTGGCCCGTTGTGCAAATCGGGCTCAGCTATCGGTTTTAATCGACCGCGTTCATGTAGTTCGGCAACCAGCCTTCATGCGCTTCGCGGAGGCGGGAGAGGGGGAGATTGATGACGTCTTCGTTCAAGACGATCGCGTCACCGCCAAAATCGCCCTGCTTGCCTGCATAAATACCAGCCGCTTGGGCGCGAGCGATCACGTCATCTGCCTGCGTCGGCGAGACCGCCACCATATAGCTGCCCTGATGCTCAACAAAGTATCCGAGGAGGCTGCCAGTCGCCGGGAAGGTGAGCTTGGCCCCGACACCATTGGCGAGGCAAATTTCCGTGGCCGCGCAGATATAGCCGCCGTCAGAGACGTCATGGACGGCGTTTACGAGCCCGGCTTCAACCAGGCTGCGCGTGAAATCTGCGACGCCCTTCTCTTTTTCGAGATTGACCAAAGGCGGCGGTCCTTCTTCGCGTCCAAGAATCTCGCGGAGATAGAGCGATGCCCCAAGGCCCGGCGTTGGGTCGCCATCCGCGATTGCGATCAGCACATCTCCAGGCTGCGCGCCTTTCAAAGTCGCAACTTTGTCCAAATCCTCGATCAATCCAACCCCGCCGACCACAGGCGTGGGCGGGATGGCGATGCCGTCAGTCTCATTATACAGGCTGACATTGCCGGACACGACCGGGAAGTCGAGGGTGCGGCAAGCCTCGGCCATGCCCTCAATCGCTTTGACGATATAGCCCATGGTTTCGGGATTTTCCGGGTTGCCGAAATTCAGATTGTCGGTGATCGCAATCGGTTTGGCGCCGACCGCCGACAGGTTGCGATAGGCCTCAGCCACGACCTGCTTGCCGCCTTCATAGGGGTCCGCAGCAACATAGCGCGGGGTGCAATCAGACGTGATGGCGAGGGCTTTCTTGGTGCCATGAATGCGCACAATTGCGGCATTGCCCATGCTTTGCGAGCTGTCGACCGTGTCGCCCATAACGTGGCGATCATATTGTTCCCAGATCCAGCGTTTGCTTGCCATGTCCGGGCAGGACATGAGCTTCAGAAGCACTTCGCCATAATCTTCAGGCTCTGGGATCGATGCCAGATCGAGCGGCGCGCGCTTTTTTGGCTCGACCCAAGGCCGGTCATAATTGGGCGCATCTTCGGCCAGCGGCGCGACAGGAATATCGCACACCGTCTCGCCGAATTGTTTGAGCACCATGCGGCCAGACTCAGTAGTCATGCCGATCACTTCGGCATCGAGATCGTATTTCTCGAAGACTTTCTTGGCGACGTCGATCTTGTCTGGATAGAGCACCATCAACATGCGCTCTTGGCTCTCTGACAGCATGATCTCATAGGCGCTCATGCCGGTTTCGCGTTGTGGGACTTTGTCCAAATCCATCTCAACGCCGATGCCTTCCCCGTTCTCGCCGCCGCTATCGGCCATCTCGACGGAAGAGGAGGTCAGCCCCGCCGCCCCCATATCTTGGATCGCTTGGATCGCATCAGTGGCCATCAATTCCAGACAGGCTTCGATTAGCAGCTTCTCGGTAAACGGATCGCCGACCTGCACCGTCGGGCGATTGTCCTCATCGCCTTCTGAAAACTCGGCCGAGGCCATGGTTGCGCCGTGAATGCCATCGCGGCCCGTCTTCGAGCCGACATAGAAAATCGGGTTGCCGGGCGTCGCTCCGCGGGCATAGAAAATCTTGTCCTGATCCGCGAGTCCGACCGCCATCGCATTGACGAGGATATTGCCATTATAACCCGAATGAAACTCGGTTTCCCCGGCCACGGTTGGCACCCCGACGCAATTGCCATAGCCGCCAATCCCGGCCACGACCCCGGCGACCAGGCTGCGCGTCTTCGGATGGCTCGGATCGCCAAACCGCAACGCATTGACCAAAGCAATCGGGCGCGCGCCCATGGTGAAGACATCGCGCAAAATACCGCCGACGCCGGTCGCCGCGCCTTGATACGGCTCAATATAAGAGGGATGGTTGTGGCTCTCCATTTTGAAGATCGCCGCTTGGCCGTCGCCAATATCAATCACGCCCGCATTCTCGCCCGGGCCTTGAAT
The DNA here is from genome assembly GCA_039815905.1 of Pseudomonadota bacterium. Lineage (GTDB taxonomy): Bacteria > Pseudomonadota > Alphaproteobacteria > Caulobacterales > Hyphomonadaceae > Henriciella. The sequence goes on from JBCBYJ010000013.1 coordinate 14,182, forward strand.
GACATGCTCATTCTGGGTCGGAAACTTGGACAGGTGCCGACGCGAGGATTTGTATGAGCAATGCTCCGACCACATCACCGAATAGATGCCGAGCTCAACCAAGTTCGGTCTGCGCCCAAGGCGGGTGACGAGTCGCTGCCACTCCTCGGCATTGAGTCCATGCTCTTGACCTGAGGCTTCGTCTTGTTCCGCCTGCATCGCGGCGATGATCGCAGATGTATCCGTCATGCGGGCGCTTTAACGCTTGCCGCTGAGATTCGCTAGAGCGTTTATGAGCCCGTCCTATCGCGCCCCGAGATAGGTCCAGGCGCGCAGCACATATTCCAGCGGGCCGCGCTTAAACTGTGTGCGCCAGAGGCTCGCAAAGGCGATGGTGAAAACCGCAGTTGCCGCTGCGATTGCGATACAAGTCCCGACGCTCCAAGTTTCGAACTGACCCAGCGCATAGCCGTTAAAGATCAAGGACAGGATCAGGCCTTGCATCAAATAGGCGGTCAGCGACGAGGTGCCGCCGCGCGCCAAGAAGGTCTTAATCGTTCCGCCTGGGGTTTCGGCCCATTTGGCGATCAGGCCTAAATATCCCGCTGTTGAGAATGGGCTGCCAAGTGTGATCATGGCCAATCCCCCCATCATCGTGGCGTTTTGTGAGCCATGACCTTGCAACATCATCCATGCGCCAATGCCGCTAAGGACGATCCCAATGGGCAGGAATATCCGCCGACTTCGGCGCCAGAAGGGCGCTGATGGATCTGAGATCGTGCCGCGCTTCACAGCTGAATACCCGAACAAGAAGAACGCGAAGGCGCCAAATCCCTGCATGAATATTCCGGCTGTGATAATCGTGCCCCAATCCGTAAAACGTTGCGCAATAGAATCTGAGAAGCTGCCGGATCGGAACGCTTCAGCGGCCTGATCGGCGAGGGCATAACTGTCTTGGGTCTGCTGCGCAAACTTGGCGGGATCAAAGGACTGGAACGCCCAAAGTCCGAGCGCGAGCAGACAGACCAAAGCAATCTGCACGGCGTAAATCCCAATCGCCCAGCCGGACAGGAGGCGCGGTGACGCGTTGCGAAACAGAAACAGGATCGAGCCGAGGATGGCATACATGATGAGAATGTCGCCTTGAAACAGGAAGGCGATATTGATCAAGCCAAAGGCGATCAGACCGAGAATCCGCCGCCAATAGCGTCCGGCAAAGCCAACGCCTTTCTTCGCCGCAGATTGCATCTGATAGGCAAAGCCGACGCCGAACATGAACGAAAAGAGCGTATAGGATTTGAGCGCAAAAAAAGCGCTGACGCCGAAATGGGCGGCATCATCAAAAGGGCTGACAAAGGCGCGATCGGTATAGCTGGTCATCATCGGCCAAGACATGACCCCGACATTGACCACGCAAATCCCAAATAGCGCGAAAGCGCGGGCAAGATCCGGAAACAGTTCGCGCCCGGACTCTTGCGTTTCTTGTAAGTAACTCATGTTCGATCTCCCAATCCCGCGCCAGCATAGGGCGATAGAGTGGGCTTTGAAAGGACCGCTTGGTTAAGCCGCCGCCATCAGGCTTTCAAACATGCCAAGCCCATCCGTGCCGCCCTCATGACCGCCAATGGCGCGTTCTGGATGCGGCATCATGCCGAGCACGCGGCCATTCTCGCTGATCACACCGGCAATGTTACGGGCCGAGCCATTTGGATTGTCGACATAGCGAAACACCACATGGCCCTCGCCTTCAAGCCGATCCAGCGTTGCGTCATCAGCGACATAATTGCCGTCATGGTGGGCGATCGGCACGGTGATATCAGAGCGGCCCGCATAGGCGCTGGTAAAGGCGCTATTTGCGGTTTCGATCTTCAAACGTTCGGGGCGGCAGACAAAATCTAAGCTCATATTGCGCATCAAGGCACCGGGCAGCAAACCCGTCTCGCACAGAATTTGAAAGCCATTACAGACGCCGAGAATATACCCGCCTCGGGCCGCGTGATCTTTCAATTGCGCGATGACGGGGCTGTTCGCCGCCATCGCGCCGCATCTGAGATAATCGCCATAGGAAAACCCACCCGGGACCATGACGAGATCGGTGCCATCCGGGATGGTGCCGTCTTTGTGCCAGACCATGGTCGGGTCTTGGCCGGTCGCTTGGCGCAAAGCGACCTCTGCGTCTCGGTCGCAATTTGAGCCTGGAAAGACGATCACTGCGGTTTTCATGAGCGCTCCATTGCCTGTGCCAGCTTTTCGCACCGAGCCTTTAGCAGGGAGTCGGGCCAAAAGGGAAGCGGCCCGTCTGGCATTTCTGAGTTGACGTTCGGGATCGGGGTGGCCGCGTGGCGACCCGTCTGGCATTTCTGAGTTGACG
>JBCBYJ010000140.1:0-5418 GCA_039815905.1 Pseudomonadota bacterium
GCCTGTGCACCAGCGTTTTGAGCCATTGATAACAATTTCATCGCCGTCCATCGCGCTGCGGGTTTCGACGCTGGCGAGGTCGCCGCCAACATTCGGCTCGGACAGGCCATAGCAGAGGAACATTTCGCCGCGCGCGAGCTTGGGCAAGAATTCCGCTTTTTGGGCCTCGGAGCCATTTTCAGAAAGGTTCATCCCGCCATAAAACGCCGCATGAATGTATGGTCCGGCGAGGAACGCTCCGGCTTGGCACAGCTCATCGATCACCGCAGTGGCGCCGATAATATCTTGGCCCATGCCGCCATACGCTTCGGGAATGGTAAGCCCGATCAGGCCCATTTCAGCAATTTGCTTGAACGTGTCGCGCGGCCAAGTCGATCCGCGGTCCCATTCGCGGCGTTTATCGCGGGGCGCGTGTTCCGCCACAAAGCGCTGCAATTGGCGGCGAATTTCCGTCACGTGGTCGGGTTCAGATGCAAAGTAACTCATGTTCGGCCTCTTATAGGGCAAGTGCGCCCGCGAAAAGCGGTCTCCCTGCGAGAGCGCTTAGAGCAGTTCGGACACCGGACGGATGCTGGCCGGCGGGGAAAGGGGCTCGGCCAGGCGCTTGCCCCACCATTGCGTATCGCGCCAAGCCCCGTGTTTAAATCCGACATTTGGATAGGTGCCAATGAGCTCAAACCCGATCGCTTTGTGGACCCGGATCGAGGCCGCATTGGGCAACGCAATGCCGGCAAAAGCCATCACGTAGTTTTGCTGGGTCAGCAGCTCGATGAGGCGCGTATAAAGGCGCTTGCCGACCCCTTTGCCGCGCGCCTCCGGGGCACAATAGATCGCCGTATCGACAGAGGTCTGATACGCCGTGCGCACCCGGTGACGGGACGCATAGGCGTAGCCAAGCGGGCGATCTTCCTCGGCAATCAGCCAGGGATAGAGGTCTTCGGCGGCGGTGAGGCGCTGCGCAATCTCTGGGGCGTCCGGGGCGACCTGTTCGAAGGACGTCCAATGGCCTTCCACGAACGGGCGATAGGTGCCTGCGATAAAGTCTGCATCTTGAAGGGTCGCGCGCCGGAACTTGATCATGGCTTAGCCTAGCGGCCTATATGTTCAATGTCATAAGGCACGGTCTGATAGACCTGATTGATCCAATTGCCGAACAATAAATGGGCATGACTGCGCCAGCGATTTGGCGGCTTGAGGGTGACATCATCGCCGGGGAAATAGCCATGTGGGGGCCGAACCGATTTTCCCGCCGCGACATCGCGCTCATACTCTTCTTTCAAAGAGGTCGAGTCATATTCAATGTGATTGAAGCAATACAGGCTGCGAGCGGCCGCGTCTGAGAGCAGGCAGGGTCCGGTAAAATCGCTATCCATCAGAATGTCTAAGCCAGGCGCTTTGTCGATATCGGCGGCGCGGACTTCGGTCCAACGGCTGACCGGGATTTGGAAATCATCGCTAAAGCCCGACAAATAGGGCGAGGTTGGCGCGAGATTTCGGTGCCGAAAGACCCCGAACGCTTTTTCGCCAAGCTGATGCTTGGGCACGCCGTGAAAGTGATAAGCTGCGGCCATCGCGCCCCAACAAATGAAGAAGCCGGAATGCACATGGGTGCGCGTCCAGTCAAAGATTTTCGTGAGCTCGTTCCAATAGGTGACCTCTTCAAAGGGCAGGGTTTCAATCGGCGCGCCGGTAATGATGAAGCCGTCAAATTTGCGGGTCTTCACCGCATCCCAGTCCTGGTAGAAGCTGATCAAATGCTCTTGGCTGGTATTTTTCGGAACGTGTCCGCCAACCATGACCAGGGTCATTTCGATTTGCAAAGGACTGGCGCCAATCAGGCGCGCGATTTGAGTCTCAGTCCGGATCTTATTCGGCATTAAGTTGAGCAGGCCAATTTGCAGTGGACGAATATCCTGGTGGATTGCGTCAGAGTCCGACAAGACCGCGACGCCTTCTTCGACGAGGATCTGGCGCGCGGGCAAAGCATCCGGAATTTTGATCGGCATAAGCCTCTCCAATTGGGTCATGTCGCGTTTGGGAAGGCGGCGCAGACAGGTCTGTCAGATCACTCCGCACGGCCTTTTAGCGACTTGTTTTATGTGGCTGCAAGCCGACCGGCCAAATCACCACAAGAGACGGGGAGATAGGCGAGAAATCAGCAAAGGTCAAACCCTGCGCAGTTCTGAAAAAGCCGCCTCAATTCTGAAAAAGCGTTGTCAAATTCGCGATTGCGCAGCGCGCGCGCCGATTTTGCGCTTGTTTGATCTCGCAGCCAGCAAGGTTGCGCCATAACAAGGACAAAACACTATGCGTACTCCCAGAACACTTGTACTCGCCCTAACCAGCGCGCTCGCCGTCTCCTTCACGCCAGCGGTCGCGGCAGATCTGTTGCCGTCAAACCAAAACTCGGAGCAAGTCGAAATTGAGGTCGATCTCGACGCCTCGCTCGAAGATAAGATTCGCAGCATTCGCGCTCAAGCTTGGTCGGTTTGCGACCCATCAGACAGCGTCTATCCGTCGGCGCGCAATGCCGTCCGTCGCGACTGTCAGAAGCAAGTTGTGGCCGATGTTTTGGCGCAGCTTTCCGAGACCCAAGACCTGGTCATGGCCGAAGCCGAATAAACGTGGGCCAGGCGCGCACGCCCCCGCTCTCCTCCCAGAACGCGCGCGGCCTTAGGGTCGCGCGCCTTTGCGTTGCGCCGATCAAATATCGCCAAAGTCGCCGCCGCGGCCTTTGCCGTCCGCAAACCGCGCCGCGCCGCCACTTGCGCCGGCCCGTAAGCTATCGCGCCCAATCTCGGCTTCAAACGCCAAGGCCGCTGGCAGGGATAGCGACCATTGCTCAAGGGCGCTGAGCCGATCATTGCGCATACAGTCTTGCGGAAAAGCGGCCATCTGCTCGGCCAGGGTCAGCGCCGCCTCTAACGCTTTGCCAGGGGCAACGACGCGGTTCGCCAATCCAAATGTCAGCGCTTCAGGCGCCTTCACCGCCCGCCCGGTCAGGATCATGTCCATCGCCCGCGACTGGCCGATTAAACGTGGCAGGCGCACAGTGCCGCCATCTATCAAAGGCACGCCCCAGCGCCGACAATAAACGCCAAACACCGCGGTCTCGCTCGCCACGCGCAGATCGCACAGAACGGCAAGCTCTAACCCTCCGGCCACGGCATGGCCTTCAACCGCTGCGATGGACGGCTTGGTCAGGCTTAGCCAAGTCGGACCCATCGGTGCTTGACGTTCAAACCGGGCCTGGCTCGCGACGGCTTTCAGATCCGCACCGGCGCAGAAATTGCCATCGGCCCCGGTTAGAATGTGAACCGCGATCGCAGGATCGGCCTCACCGGCTTCAAAGGCGGCTTTCAACAAAGCTGCGGTTTCCGGATTCACCGCATTGCGCGCCTCAGGGCGATTGATCGTGATGACATTCGTTTGCCCGATGCGCTCGGTCAGGATGAGATCGGTCACGGTCTATTCCCCCGTGAGATTAGGGGCGCGTTTCTCTCTGAAGGCGTCGACGGCTTCTTTGCGATCATCCATGTAATTGGAGACGCTTTCCCAGCCGACACTGGCATCCATCATTTGCGCCGCCAAGGCCCGCAAGGGGATATTGGCGACGGTCTTGGTCCAACGCACCGCCCATTTCGGGTTGCCTTGTAATTTGGCCACAAGCTCGCCGACTTTGGCGTCGAGTTGATCGCCTGGCACCGCATAATTAATCAGGCCGAGCTGTTGGGCTTCGCTGGCGGTCAACAAGTCACCGGTCATTAACAATTCTTTGGCTTTGGCAAAGCCGATGAGTTGCGGCCAGATCAATGCGCCGCCATCGCCGGCGACCAGGCCGACTTTGACATGCGGGTCGCCGATAAGGGCTTTTTCGTCCGAAATGATAATATCGCAGAGCAGCGCAATCGTTGCGCCGAGCCCAGCTGCAGCGCCATTTAGGCGGCAGATTATCGGCTTCTCCATATCCAAAATGGACGTGACGATGCGCTTGGCTTCCCAGGCAATGTCGCGAAACTTACCCGGATCAGAGATTTGCTCGTCAAACCAATCAAAGTCCCCGCCCGCACAAAACGCGCGGCCTTTGCCGGTGAGGATGATGAGATCAGAGCCGCTATCGCGCTGAAGATCGGTGAAGACGCGGCCCAGCTCTTCATGCATGGCGGCGTCGACGCCGTTTACGGGATGATCAGATGTGATCGCTGCGGTGAGCACGCGGCCGTCCCGCTCAAATGTGAATCGCGAATAGGTCTGGTCAGTGATATCGAATAAAGTGGACATGAGGGTGCCTCCTTAAGCCCCATCATGTGGTTTAATACGCCACTTGAATAGACCTTCCCGCGGGGGACGAGGGCGCCGGCCCGCGCCGCACTAGCCGTTTGGGATGGGCTTGAGGTCAAGCTCCCGACGCTGCACTTGTGAGTTTAGCTGACCGCATTTGATCGGATCGATTTTGCTGCGCGACCCGTTCACTTGCATCGTGATGTCTTGCATCATTTCGCGCACGTCGCCATTGCCTTGGGTCAGCATGTAAGCGGTGGCTTCCATTTGGTTCATCTCGGCCATTTTGCTCATGCGTTGGGCTGGGTCGTTGAGCGCATACCAAGCATTCCGGCGTTCCATATTGCGGGTCACATAGGCCTGATGGACCGCCATCATGTGGCGCTGTGATTGCGCACAAGACAACAGCTGGGTTTGCGTTTCTGTGAACGTTTTGAGCTCCGCGCGACGCATGTCTTTGAGCGCCCTTTTGCTAAGCGGTTTCGGCGCGGGCTCGGTTTGCACTTGGGCGGCTTGAGCGCTGGGCGCGCTGCTTTTGGGCATGGCGACAAAGCCGATTAGACCGCCTAAGCCAATCACGCCGACCAAAAGCAGGATGAAACCCAACTGGCTTTCATTCTGGCCCGTTTCCGGCACCTGATCGCGCAGATTGGATCGAATGTCATTCAACTCAGATGGCATTGGCTTCGTCTCCCTATGACGGGAAAACTATAGCAAAAGCATTGATTTAGCCCTTGGTCGCCTCGCCGGATTGGGCGGTCGGGCTTAAGGCCTCAGTAAGGGTTTACGGGCCGCTTTCGCCCCAGATCAGATCGGTCCAAGCCCGAGCGAAAACAGGAAAATCAAACCATAAAGCGCCGCCGCGCAGGTCAAAGCGAGACCGATTGATGTGCCAATTGCGCGGCGCCCAAAGCCGCTGCTTTGGATGGCGCGATAGACAGCAATCGCGGTCAAGACAAAGCCCAACAAAGCCAGCCAGACCGACCAAGCCGCGCTCGGCAACACACCCAGCGGCAAAGCCATCGGATGGGTCATCGCCGTCTTCAGGATTTGCCAGACCGCAAAGCCCAAGCCGCCCAAGGTCAAAGCCGCGCCGGTCCAAGCTAAGGGACGGGCATAACCGGTCTTGACCGGTTC
>JBCBYJ010000141.1:0-5394 GCA_039815905.1 Pseudomonadota bacterium
ATACCGTGGCCGCGGCTAAGCCTCTGTTCGCGAACAAGTTTACTCATACTCCATTCAGATGAGGTGTCATAAAAGCGGCCAATGAGATGGCTGATCAGCGCCCTAATGGCACTCACTTGCTCCGTATGCACCGCGCAGGCGGACACATCCGAGCCGCAGGCATCTGAGGCCGCGCAGGTGTTGCAAGCGGCTTGGAGCGCGGCGCTCATCTTGCCCGAGAGCAAGCATGGGCGCTTGGCTCCGGCCTTCTTGGAAATCGCGGTTCTGTCCGAGGATCAAGACTTGCTGCGCGAATGGGAGCGCCGGCTCGATCAATCCGCTTCTCTGGCGCCGTCTTATGCCGATTATGGCTGGCAAGCGGCTGAACCGATCCTACAACGCGGCGGAGTCCGTGCCTTGATCGATATCGCCAAAAGGCGCGCCGCCCCGTTGAGCTTTGGCCGCGCCGACGTGCTTTTGGCGGCTGGCAAACGCCTCGCCGCAGACCGCCCAGAGGACGCGCGCCAGATCAACCAAGCTCTGATGGATCTGACGGGCGGCGCGTCAAAGTTTGAGCGGGTCATTCTCGCCCACGCCGCAGCAGAGCTGGCGATGACCCGGTGTGATCGAGACCTGTTTGACCGAGCCGAGCGTTCGACCAGCGCGCCTGGCAATTTGCGCTATGCGTTTTGGCGCGCGCGGTTCACTGGCAGCGTTCTACCATTGCTCGCCCGCGTGCGCGCGATTGAAAGTGGTGAAGATACGCGCGAAGTTCGCCGCGTTTTGGAAGGATACCGGGCGATCCAAGAATTAGGCTATTGCGCAGCGCCGAAAAGCTAGATTGGCGCGGCAGCGATTCAGACTATACCTTAAACATGATCGATCCGAATGAAGATCCGCCCGAAGCGATATGCGGGAGCGCCGAGATTGGCGCGCTTGCCCACCTCTATCGGGCGGAGATTTATCGCTCGACCATTTGGCGCCAGCGCCTGGATATGACGACCAATTGGGCGGTGGTCTCCACGGGCATCGCCTTTTCCGTGAGTTTCGCCAATGAAGAAGCCTCGCCTCTGCCGATTGTTTTGGTCGGCCTTCTATCGGCGATGTTCCTGATTTTGGAGGCGCGGCGCTATCGGTATTTCTATGTCTGGAAGTTTCGGGCGCGGATGATTGAGATTACCAATTATGTGCCAATCCTGCGCGGCAAAGGGGCGCAAATCCCAATGGATAAAGGCACCGCTCTCTCCGACGATTATTTGCGCCCGCGTCATCGGATTTCAGCGATGCGCGCAATCGGGCGGCGGCTGCGGCGCAATTATGGATGGCTCTTCTTGATCCAAGGCGTCGCTTATTATGCGAAGATTGGCATGCATCCGAGCGATGTCAGTTCTTGGTCAGAATTCTTGTATCGAGCCCATATTGGCCCTATCCCTGGTTGGCTGGCGCTAAGCTCAGGGGTTTTGTTCCATGTCGGATGGATGGCCTTCGCGCTCTACACATGGCGATTAGACCGCGCCGATAAGCGGATCACAGCCGATTACCTCGACCCTGAACTCGCTTCCGGCGTCGCCGATGAGGGCGTGTAGGGCGCGGCGACTGAGCCGTTTATTTAGGCCCGCTAACATTGCCGCCATCGCACTGATAGCCGATGCCATATTTAAAGGTTGTCCCTTTCTTGCGCCCATAGAAGATTTTACACTCGCCGTTCCCGTTTAAGACGGTTTTGACCTCTTCGCAGCTCATATAGGCTGGATCGACGGGGCCGCCTTTTTCTTGCACCATCATCTTTATCGTCTCGAAGCCGTTTTCTTTATTGGCTTTTTTGGTGATGTTCATCGTCTTGCTACCGGTCGTCATGCCGATGGACAATTTATTGCCGACACGGTCCCCATTATCATCGCGGGCGGTAACCCAAAGATGACTGGCCAGCGACTCTTGATCAAGCGACGTGCCGCCATCAGACCCACCGGCGACTGCGGTTTTGTTGCGAAAGCGGATATTACATTTTTTATCGGCCGCGCCGCATTTGGTTTCAGAGATGTCGCATTCGGCGCTCGCTATTGGGACCGTTTGTGCGGCCGCTATGATGAGCGCGCCGCCGATGATGAAAGCCTTAGGGTTCATGAGAGTCTCCTGTTTTCGAGTTGGAGTGGAAAATCAAGCGCCGGCCTAACCCGCGCGCCTTTATTGTGGTTATGGTTATCGCCCAGGGCCGCCGACATTGCCGCCATCGCATTGATAGCCAATCGCGAAGTATTTTGTCGGGGTGTTCGTACGGCCGTGGAAGACTTTGCAAATGCCTGTGCCGTTCAAAACGGTTATAACGTCCTCGCAGCTCATGGAGGCGCTTAAAACGCCACTAAAGTCTTGTGATGCAAATTTGATGGTCTTGAAGCCGTTCTTTTTGTGGGTCTTTTTGGTGATATTCATGGTTTTTTTTTCGAATGCCGCGATGTGGAGCGAATTGCCGGTTGGGTCGCCGTTTGGGTCCTTGGCTTTGACGATAATCGTTTGAGCCGATGAGGTTTGTGAGAGCCCTGAGGTGCCATCCGATCCGCCTGCATCGCCGGTTCGATTGCGGAAATGGATGTTACACTTGTTGCCATTCAAGGCGCATTTGGTTTGAGAGATATCGCATGCGGCGCGTGCGATTGGGGCGGTCAAGGCCATTGCAAAGATGAGGCATGAGCCAGAAATTGGGGTTAAGTGTTTCATAAAATACTCCAGGTTTGAGGGTTGGTTGAGGAGATTTAATGAAGGTGTCGCATACCGCCCCACGCGGTCGCTTCATACGGTCTTAGTGTTTAGGGCCTCCGACATGGTCGCCATCACATTGATACCCCAAGGCAAATCTTTTCCCATTGGAGTTGCGAAAGCCGTGAAAGATTTTGCACGTGGCGTTTCCGTTCAAAACGGCATTGACGTCTTCGCAAGGCATTTGCACGCTTTCGACGACTATACCAAGGTCCTTCGACGCGGCTTTTATCTGTTCGAATCCTTTTGTTTTATTGGCTTTTTTGGTGATATTCATGGTCTTCTTTTCGCCCGCAGTGATGTGAATTATGTTCCCTGTGGTCTTGTAATTTTCGTCTATGGCTTTGAGATTTATGCTTTGCGCTGACGAGGTTTGACTGAGTATCGACGTGCCATCTGACCCGCCCGACAATCGAGGTCGTGTGTTTCATAGAAAACTCCAGGCTTTTGGCGGATTAGAACAACCAGGTGAGCGTTTCGCGTTTCACCGCAGCGCAAGCGCGCTGCGTGGCCTTAGTCTCGTTTAGGGCCGCCGACATTGCCGCCATCACATTGATACCCCAAGGCAAAATCGTAGGGGCCGACGTGGCCATACGCATAGCCATGGAACACTTTGCACGTGCCATTTCCGTTCAAAACCGCTTGAACATGTTCGCAGCTCATTGTCACGGGCGCGAGATGCCCGCTAAAATCTTTCGAGTCGATCTTGATGGCGTCGAAGCCTTTATCCTTGTTGACCTTGTTCTCGACATTCATGGTCTTGCTGGCGCCAGCGACGATTTGCAACTTATTGCCGATATGGTTGGACTCTTCGTCAATGGCCTTGACCACAATGGTTTGGGCCGAGGAGGTTTGGCTGATGGCGGAGCTGCCATCAGATCCGCTTGAATCGCTCGTTCTATTGCGAAATTTGATGTTACATTTGCCACCATTCACGGCGCATTTGGTTTCGGAAATATCGCACTCTGCACTGGCAATAGGGGCGGCTAGGACCGCCGCAAAGACGAGGACCGGACCGACAATTGAGGTTGTGTGTTTCATCGAAGACTCCAGATTTTGACGGATTGGAGAAAGAACAGGTGAGCGTTTCGCGTTTCAGTGCAGCGCAGGCGCGCCGTGCGGTCCTATTCTCGCTTAGGGCCGCCGACATTGCCGCCATCACATTGATAGCCCAAGGCAAAATTCGGGACGTTGCCAGCCAAAGCGCCGTGGAATATTTTGCACGTGCCATTTCCGTTTAAAACCGCTTGAACATGTTCGCAGCTCATGGTCACGGGCGCGACACCCCCGCCAAAATCTTGCGATACGATATCGATGGCGTCGAAGCCCTTTTCCTTGCCGACCTTTTTCTCGATATTCATGGTCTTGCTGGCGCCAGCGGTGATTTGCAGCTTATTGCCGATGCGGTTGTAATTCTCGTCGATGGCCTTGACCACAATGGTTTGGGCCGAGGAAGATTGGCTGATGGCAGAGCTGCCATCAGACCCGCCCGAATCGCCCGTTTTATTGCGAAATTTGATGTTACATTTGCCATCGTTCACGGCGCATTTGGTTTCGGAAATATCGCAGTCTGCGCTCGCAACGGGGGCGGCCAAGGCCGCGGCGAAGACCAGCATTGTGCTCGTTAACAGCGTGGAATGTTTCATAAAAGACTCCAAAATTGAGGGAGGGGGTGAGCTAAAAAAAAGAAGAGTTCAGGGCTAAAAAAACAGGCCGCTCAGGCGCAAGCGCGCCGTGTCGCCCTAATAAATGGCGCCAGGGCCACCAACATTGCCGCTATCGCACTGGTATCCCAGGGAAAACTTGGTCGCGCTGCCTTCTTGGACGCCGTGAAACACTTTGCATGTGCCGTTTCCGTTCAGGACAGCTTGGATGTCTTCACAGGACATCGTCGCGTTATCGACTGCGCCGCCAAAGTCTTGCGAGCTGATTCTGATGGCGTCGAAGCCCTTATCCTTGCCAACTTTTTTCTCGATATTCATGGTCTTGCTGGCGCCGGCGACGATTTGCAGCTTGTTTCCGATGCGGTCGGTATCCTCATCGATTGCCTTGACCACTACGGTTTGGGCCGAAGACCTTTGGTCGAGTCCAGAGCTGCCATCAGACCCGCCCGCATCGCCCGTTTTATTGCGAAATTTGATATTGCATTTGCCGTCATTGACCGCGCATTTGGTCTCCGAAATATCGCAGTCTGCGCTGGCAATGGGAGCGGCCACAGCCGCGGCGAAGACCAGCATTGTGCCGGCTAAAAGGGTGTGATGTTTCATGGAAGGCTCCTGTTTGGGTTTGAGTGAGGTCGGCATCTGCCGACGCTTAGGCCGTCGACTCAGTCGCGCCATTATGCCTGGAAGCACGGGAAGAACCGGCGCCGCTTTCATTAGCCATATATGTCGTCCGCTGTTGGGCCCGCGACGTTGCCACCATCGCAACTATAGCCGAGCTGATAGTCGTTTTTGTCAGTATGGTTTGGCTGCTTCGCCCCATGGAAGATGTTGCAGGTCCCATTGCCATTCAAAACGGCGACGATCCGCTCGCAAGTCATGGTCACACTATCAACCGTGGCGCTCGTCGGGGCAGAGATCCGTACTTTTTCGAATTTCTTCTCCGCTTTTTTATCAAAATTCATTGTATTGCTGGCGCCGGCATCAATCGTCAGGGCAT
>JBCBYJ010000142.1:0-5391 GCA_039815905.1 Pseudomonadota bacterium
ATCGACCACAGCGAAATGATGGCGAGCGAATAGAGCACGACATCCTCGTTTCCGAACCAGTTGACCCGCGGCAGACCGATCAGCTGGAAAGTGTTGTTGATCACACCTTGACCCGAGTCCATGAGCGCCGCCCAGACCAGCGCCATCGCTGCGCCAACCAATAAGATGGCCAACAAGGCCCATACCAGTTCGAACTCGTATAGCGTGCCATTGCCCAGATCGAGCGTCAGTCCACCCGGTAAGCGAGAGGCCCACATCACGAAAATGCCGGCCAGGACAATCAATAAGATGATCAAAAATAGAATGATCATGGGCGCTCTTCTGCAATCATGGTGAGGCGCAAGGCCTCCAAACTTTCTTCCAACACATGTCGGTCTTCGGCATTTTGCAACCAATCTGTGAAGACAGGCTGAAGATTGCCATCAATGGCGCGAATATATTCAATTGTTTCAGGGAGTTCGCGCGCGTCCAAAGCTGCCTTCGCTTGCTCGAGATGATCGCGCGCCGTGACCGCGTCTTTCTGTCTAACTTGGATGCCATCGCCAAACAGGCTGCGCATCCAGCTCGATGCACCGGAGGTGGACTTGGCATCTAGATCGAGTGCGCGATCCATTAGCGGTGGGAATGTGGCGCGCAATTCGGACAGTGTCGGAACCGCTTTTGATGAGATCGCCTCAAGATGACCTATGGCGGTATTGCCCGGCATGGCGGTTTCGAGTTGCTGATAGGCGGCGATGAAAGGCCGCCCGCGCCGGGCTGCAGCTTCAATTGCAGATAAGGCCAAGGCGGCCTCTGTGCGATTATTGGAATGGGTTACCGCGGTCAGACCTTCTGTGTTGGCTTGGGCGTCCAACGCGTCGATGCGCGATTTTAGGGCTTCCAGCCGCGTTTCATACTGTGCGAGCTGGGTCACCAGCGCGTCTTCCAGCGCCGTTATACGGGTTTCGATCGCACTGAGATCCGGCAGCTCGGTCTTTGAAGCAGGCGCATTGGGGGTGTCGGCTAGGCTTGCAACTTGTGCGCGTTGCAGGGTTGAAATGTCGCCTTGCAGGGTCTCGATGGCGCTTTGAATGGCGCGCAGCTCGGTGACGGTGCGTGTGCGATCTGCGCGCAGGCTATCCGCTCTCGCGCCCAGTTCGTCGATTTTGCCAGAGAGGGCATTGAGCGATGTGGCGCGGGTTGCCGCTTCAGTCTGTATGCTTCCGAGCTCGGCTTGGACGGTTTGCAAATCGCTTGATCCAGGGGAAAAGCCAGGCACAAAGCCAGCGCTGGCTGCGGCCATGATCAGGCTGACAAGCGCTAAGAAGAAAACCAATCCATAGGCGGCCCATCCCGGACCGCGGCTAGAGGCTGTTTTATCGGGCGAATGTGGGTCAGCTGGGGAAAACTCCGCATCAATTGGCACTTCATCCCCAGTTGTGGGTGGGAGGGATGAAGTGGACATTGGCAGAGCTCCGATCGGATTGCGATTTGGACAGTCTATATGGTGTTGGTTCAGGCCGAAAGTGTGGCGATCGCTGCGCTGAGCGCGCTTAGCAATTTCGCTTCATTGGGCGCCGAGGCGATATGGATCGCTTTTAGATCAAGGTTGAGCAAGGGTTGGCTCGCCGGTTCAGAGATGGCGATGGCGACCAAATGGCTCACCGACTGTTCGGCACATAGGCTGGCAAATCGCGCGGCGCCTTTTGCCGAATGGATCAAGACCAAACACGCCGAAGCCGATTGAATTGCGTGCTGTACTGGTTCCGGGAGTGCGGACGCAGGGCGCATTGTATAAAGCGGGGCGAATTCGACAGAGCGCCCCAAGGCTTCCAGCTGGACTTTAAGATCTCCTTTCGCCGCCGCGTTCGCCACATGCAGCAAAGGCCGGTTTGAGCTGGCGGCGTGGTGGTCAATATAGAGGGCAAGATCCACCGCGTTGCCCGACGATTCGCGTACGTCGGCAAAACCGCTGTCGCGCGCGGCCTCTGCAGTTGCGGGACCAACACACCAGGCGGTCAGCGATCGGTCGCTGGTCCGATTGGCAAAGACTCGCACACCATTGGCGCTGGTAAAGACAAGGCCAGATATCTCGCCGAGGTCTGGGATCGGACATTCAAGATCGACCTCAAGTGCCAGCATTGGTGCCACAATGACCTCGACGTCGAACGCGCCGAGCCGCGCGGCGGTTTCGCTCGCACCAGGTTCGGCGCGCGTAACAATGACGGGGAGTGTTTGGCCCTGCATGCCCGCAATCAATCGGTAAAGACTGGCAGATCCCCGCCCGCCTGCGCGCGAATATCGTCAGCGATGCTACGGCCGAGCCTGACCAAGTCCTCCGTTTCGGCGGATAGCAGCGCCTCGCCTTGAGACATCCACTTGGATTGACCGTCCGGGGAGAGAACTTCTCCACGCAAGTGCCACTGGCCACCTATGTTTTGCAGCTGCGCGGCCATAGCGGTGCGGCACGACCCATCCAGCGCCGCTAAGAAGGCTCGCTCTGCCGTCGCCATCGCTCGGGTCGCTGCATCATCAATATGGCTGAGCGCGGTTGCCAAAGCTTCTGTCACGCGATCTGTGCGCGCGGCGACCGCGATAATGCCCTGGCCAGCGGCCGGGAGCATGTCGCTGGTCTGGATCGGATGCGCCAAGTGATCCAGGTTAAGCCGAATCAGACCCGCCATGGCGAGAAAGGTTGCATCCGCATCGCCGCGCTTAAGTTTTTCAATCCGGGTTTCAACGCGGCCCCGGAAGGGTACGATTTTGAGATCAGGGCGCAGCGACAAGGCTTGCGATTCGCGTCGCAGGCTCGCCGTTCCAAGCACCGCGCCTTTAGGAAGGTCTTGTAAGCGTGTAATTCCATTGGTGGTCAGGAAAGCATCGCGCGAATCAGCCCGAGCCGGGTAAGCGAGCAGCGTTTGTCCCTCCGGCAAGAGGCTCGGCACGTCTTTGAGACTGTGCACGCCGATATGCACATCGCCTTCGTCAACGGCCCGGTCAATCTCCCGGGTAAACAAGCCCTTGCCGCCTGAATTGATCAGGCGCTCTGTTGTCAGCTGATCGCCCTTGGTTGAGAAGGTTACAATCTCGCCGATTAAAGCCCCCTTCGACACGCGCGCCAGCTCAGCTGCGATCAGTTCAGCTTGATACAAAGCGAGTGGCGAAGCGCGGCTTCCGATCCGGATCGTGTCAGGCGCCGTCATTTTGGCTCCAATATTGCGAAAAGAATCTGCTAAGGTCGAACCCGGGTTCGTGCAAGTTGAGACAAGAAGGAAGACCAGAGTGCGCTTCGCGCTGATCAGTTTCGGATATTGCCTTGCCGCATGTTCGCTCGCAGGCGAAGAGGCCGCGCCGCCTGATCCGGCCAGAGCGCTCGCAACGCCTCCGATCACTCGATGCATCAATCTCGGATCCGCCTTAGAGGCCGCTTATGAAGGCGAGTGGGGCTATACTGTCCGCAAAGAGGATCTCATCCAGATCCGCGAGGCCGGTTTCGACACGGTTCGCCTGCCCGTGCGTTGGTCTGCTCATGCACAAGCGGCGCCGCCTTATCGGATCCGCTCAGCCAAGCTGCAGCGCGTTCAAGAGATTGTCGATTGGACCGAAGCACTTGGGCTCAACATCATCATCAATGTTCATCATTATGACGCGCTGAATGAGGATCCTGACGCGCACGAGCCTAGGCTCGAAGCGATTTGGGACCAATTGGCGGCGGCATTTGCAGGGGCGTCTGATCGGGTCATCTTCGAGACGTTAAACGAACCCCACTCAAACATGACGCAAGCGCGAACCGATGCTTTGAACCGGCGCTTGATGCAAAGAATTCGGCGGGATCACCCAGATCGATGGGTCATTCTTAGCACTGCCAATTGGGGAAATCTGGAGGCTTTAGAACAAGCCCGACCCGACTATGATCCACGAGCAATTTTGACCTTTCACACATATTCGCCATTTGAGTTTACCCACCAAGGCGCGCCGTGGACGGAAGCGACAGAGACTGGCATCGACTGGGGCGACGCTTCGGACTTAAAGGCGGTGCGCGCCGATCTTGATGCGGCCCACGCCGTTCAAACACGTCAACATATGCCGGTCTTTATCGGCGAGTTTGGGGTCTATGAAGGGGTATCGGTCGCCGCGCGCGCGCAATGGACGCGCGTCTTACGCACCGAAATGGAGGCGCGTGATTTAAGCTGGTGCTATTGGGACTTTGCAGGCTCGCTCAAGGCTTATGACATGGACGCAGACGCTTGGATCCCGGAGATAAAGGCGGCTTTGCTGGACTAAGCTGGTTTCAAGCCGCGCCGGAACCAATTATAGGCGCGTCTATGTCCGCGTCCGTCACTGTTCTTGGTATCGAAACCAGCTGCGATGAAACCGCAGCGGCCGTGTTGCGACGTCGGGAGGATGGGGGCGTCGAGATTCTGTCCGAAATGGTCCGCAGCCAAATTGACGAACACGCGCCATATGGCGGCGTGGTTCCAGAAATCGCTGCGCGCGCACATGCTGAAATCACCGACCTGGTTGTCGATAAGGCTTTGCGCGACAGCGGCATTCCCGGCTCAGAGCTGGATGCGATCGCCGCCACATCCGGCCCCGGACTGATCGGCGGAGTCATGGTCGGGATGATGACCGGAAAAGCGCTGGCCCTGGCGCTCGGCAAGCCGTTCATTCCGATCAACCATTTGGAGGGACATGCATTGTCCCCGCGTTTAGCGATTGCTTGTCCATTTCCGTATTTGCTCTTGCTTGTCAGCGGCGGGCATTGTCAGTTCCTTTCGGTGACAGGGCTCGGCCGCTACCACCGCTTGGGTTCGACAATAGACGACGCCGCAGGTGAAGCGTTTGACAAATTAGCGAAAACGCTCGGCATCGGGTTTCCGGGGGGGCCTGCGGTCGAGAAATTGGCGCAACGGGGCGATGCTCAGCGCTTTGATCTGCCGCGTCCTTTGATGAACCGTCCAGGGCTCGATATGAGTTTTGCAGGCCTCAAAACCGCTGCGGCTCGGATTGTCGAACAGCATGATCTGGACGCTCAAGGTCAAGCGGACCTATGCGCCTCGTTCCAACGCGCGGTGGCCGATTGTCTCGTGGGTAAAACGCAGCGTGCGCTCGATCTCTTTGTTCAAGATCACGCAACACAAGACGACGCTGGCCCCATTCGTCTGGTGGTCGCGGGCGGCGTGGCAGCGAATCAAACTCTTCGGCAGGCGCTGGATGAGATCGCGCAGGCGTCAGGGGCCGAACTGATCGCGCCACCTTTGCGGCATTGTACCGACAATGCAGCGATGATTGCGCTCGCTGGGGCGGAGCGCCTCGCTGCCGGTTTGGTCAATGCCGACGGACTTTCATTCGCCGCCCGCCCGCGTTGGCCATTAGATGAGGGATCAGCCTTAGCCGATCCGACTTATGGTG
>JBCBYJ010000143.1:0-5348 GCA_039815905.1 Pseudomonadota bacterium
CCCATAAGACCACCAATGATGACGAGCTTCTCGTTATCTTTGGCGAATTCTGAAGTCCCCTTCGCTGCCGCGACTGGATCTTCAGCATAAGCAATAACGGTTTGATCGACGAACATTTCAGTCGCAGCGTCGCCACCCTTACCATCAAGTGCCTTCTTAAAGAGACGGTTCTTGACCACTTTCGCTGTCGCACCCTGCTCGCGCAGTTTGCCACGGAACTCAGTCATCTCCGCAACTGTAAGACCGGTATAGCGTGCCACGATGACACTGCCTGAGTCAGCAATAACGCCTTCCAGCGATTTGATGGCTTCGGCTTTTCCGGCTCTATCCATTACGGATCTCCTTCAAACAAGGCGACCGGACCATCCGGGCGCCTGGGGTTGCCGTCGATGACGCCGAAACGCCATTTCGAGCGCCTGCCCAGGGCATCCGCAGACCAGTCCAATCTGTGAAACCTCACAGACCAACCTGCATCACCCCGTCTATCAAGGGATTTACACTCTTAACAAAGCCACCCATGGTCTCGGACAGGAAACGGGAGACCGACGAATTGCCAATCTCCCGCAAGCCGCGTTCCTTAACCTTTCATCCACAGGCGCGCAACCCCTAAAAACAGAAAAGTCAAGCCTTTTGCCATTTTATTGTTGAGGCGGCTTCAGCGGTCGTATTTCTCCATCAATGACCACGCCCCAAACTTCAATGTCCGGCCAAGCTTGCGCTGGTGTCACCAATGGGTTGGCGTCGAGAATGGTAAAGTCGGCGCGTTTGCCGATTTCAATGCTACCAATCTCGTCTTCGAGCCCAAGCGCATAAGCCGCATCAATCGTGATCGACTCTAAAGCCTCTTTCGCTGATAGTTTCTCCGAAGGGGTCAATTCCGTGCCCTCGCGCGTTGACCGCAACATGTGCACACTCGCGGCCCGTAACGGCAAAGGCGGCGCCAATGGCGCATCGGAGTGTAACGTCACCGGCACCCCGGCTTGGCTCAAGCTTGCGAGCGGCAAAATCCATTTGCCACGATCCGGTCCGAGCGGCGATTGATAGGCTTCGCCCAAATAGAAGACATAATGGCTTGCGGCTGAAATCGCCGCGCTGAGATCAGCTGCACGCTCGATCTGCGACGGCGAAAACAATCCAGCATGTTCAAACACAAACTTTCGATCTGGATCCGATGGACGCAAGTCTTCAAGCGCATCAAGGGTCGCAGTTTGAGCCGCGTCTCCATTCGAGTGAATGCGGACCGATAGTCCGGCATCCCAATAAGGTTGAATGGTTGGAACCAGGTCTTCGGGCTCAATCACCCACAGCCCCTGCGAACCTTGTGACTGCCCGCTCAAATAGCCGGGCGAGGAAATCCGCATCGTCTGTGAGTAATAAGCGGCATCCGTGAAGAACTTCACTTGCGGCAAGACTGGCGCGGGCGTCTCAATATCCCCAGCAACCATGCTGAGCACGGTTTCCACACGCGCATCGCCGAACGCGGCGTTAAAGGCACGATGCTCGGGCACAAGATAGAGGCGGTATCCCGAATGATCGATCGAGCGCCAATTCCCGGCAATATTGGCGTCTTCCAAAGGCAAAGTGAAAATGCCATAGCCGAGATCCGCCACTGTGGTGACGCCCCCTGCCCGCAGCAATTCAGAAAATCCGTCGAGGCCGCGGGTCAGCCGGTCCGGCGCAAGCAAGATCGGTCCCAGCGTGTTCAGCAGCGCGCCGAGAGCATCCTCATAGATACGGCCGGTCAGCTCGCCATTCTCGTCTAGATCCACGCCTTCGAAGCGATCATGCCAAGACGCATCAATGCCCGCCCAATCCAGCGCGGCGGAGTTCAGATAGAAATCATGACTGGAATAGTGCCAAACCACGAGCGGGCGATCGCTCGTGACGGCATCGAGGTCGGCTTTCGTGAGATCGCCATGAACCAGATTGTGAAAGCCATAAACAATCAATGGCTCCCCGACCGGAGCCGCCGCAACACTATCCGTCAGACCTTGAAAGAAAGCCTCGCGCGTGGGCAGACCCCGCACCATCCCATCGGGCGTCGCCATCGGCCAAGGCGGGGTTAGCGGAGTCGCGTATTGGAGCGAAGAGAGCGCCATATGGACGTGCGGGTCAATGAGGCCGGGCACGAGTGTCTTTTCAGCGAATGTGAAGTCCGTATCTGCGCCCGGAAGATCGCCGCGCAACTCATCGAGCGGTCCGACTTGAATGATGCGTCCATCTCTGACGGCGACGGCTTCCGTTACCCCCGCCTCGTCCATCGTCACGACACTGGCGGCGGCATAGATGACGGCATTCTGTCCTTGCGGCGGCATCGGTTCAACACCGGTCTCGCTCGAACAGGCGCTCAGCACCAAAACTGCGGCACCTGCGGCACTTCTTTTTATCATATTTGTTCTCCCAGCCTCAGCTTGCCTCAAAGTCCGGAAAAAGCAAAGCGCCCGCGAGGTCATCCCCACGGGCGCTTCATGATTTGATTGTGCCGCAAACCTAATTGATCGTGGTTTTAACTTCAATTTTCCGACGAAGGTCCTTGGCGAACATGGTTCGTGTAAACCGGCCCATGCCTTGAGGGTGTTCGCCAAACGTCTCCAAGCGCGATTGAATCAGCGACTTGAGGCGATCTTCCACATGTGCACGTTTTTGCAGCGGCTCAGAGAACATTTGATCCACATTGGCATCCACATCGACAAACCGTTGTACCAAATTGGTAAATGCGACCTCGCCTTCATAAGTCGGTCCACGTGTGTGGATGTCGATCTCTGGCATGGTCCGCATCCAGCTTTCCTGCTCTTCGACCGTGAGCGGGAAATTGGGCCCCCCCATAATGGTCAAAATGTCAGCGTTTTTTTCTTTGGCATACCGCACCATGCGCAAGGCAAGGT
This sequence comes from Pseudomonadota bacterium, assembly GCA_039815905.1. GTDB lineage: Bacteria > Pseudomonadota > Alphaproteobacteria > Caulobacterales > Hyphomonadaceae > Henriciella. The sequence goes on from JBCBYJ010000143.1 coordinate 2,886, forward strand.
GATGGTTCCAAGAATAACTAGAGACGCCGAGTATGTCCGGTGCGGCTTTGTTTATGGCGGCTTCGAGTTCTTCAGGTTCACGGAAAATCTCAAATTCAATCGGCTCATCAGATTTGACATGTTTATTGGCATAGGCCGCCAAATTCGCCACGCCGAGCGGATATACATCAGACGTCACAGTAATAAAATTGTGACCTAGATCAGCCAGATAAATACGCACAATGGTCCCCTACAGATACGCTTCGCTTTCCGCGATTTACTGGCGATGTTGCAAAATCATCGCCATTTAAAGCTTAATCAACCTAACCGAGTGTCGATTTCCCCTAGTTGCGTAGGTTTTCGGCAAGATCAGCGCCGATTGACCAAAGAAAAACACCCGCCGGTGGAAACCAGCGGGTGTTTCTAAATCCATTCCGGCGCGATCTTAGCTCGCAATCGCATCGGTTGTGTCAACGACGACACCAGGCCCCATGGTCGAGCTGAGGGCGATTTTCTTGACATAAGTGCCTTTGGCGCCAGACGGTTTGGCTTTCATCAACGCGCCAACAAAAGCGCGAACGTTTTTCTCGATCGCATCTTCAGTGAAGGAGGCTTTACCAATTCCGGCATGGATGATTCCAAGTTTCTCAACCCGGAACTCAACTGAGCCGCCCTTCGCGTCTTTCACCGCTTGCGCCACATTCGGCGTTACAGTGCCAACCTTAGGGTTGGGCATCAGACCCCGCGGGCCGAGAATTTTACCAAGACGACCAACAACCGACATCATGTCGGGCGAAGCAATGACGCGGTCAAAATCTGATTTCCCGTTTTGGATCTCTTCCATCAGGTCTTCGGCGCCGACAATCTCAGCGCCAGCGTCGCGCGCCTCGTCTGCTTTGGCATCGCGCGCGAACACAGCGACGCGGACGTCTTTGCCCGTGCCAGATGGCAGCGAGACCACGCCGCGAACCATCTGGTCCGCATATTTTGGGTCAACGCCGAGATTCACGGCGATCTCGACCGTCTCGTCAAACTTTGAGGTCGCGTTGGACTTAACCAGCTTCACGGCATCGACGACGCTATAAATGGTATTTGCTTCAATCGTTTCTGAAGCAGCGCGGTAACGTTTTCCAGACATGCTCTTACTCCACCACTTCGAGACCCATTGAGCGCGCAGAGCCCTCAATGATCTTTGTTGCTTGATCGAGATCGTTTGCATTCAAGTCGACCATTTTCGCTTCAGCGATCTCACGGCACTGGGCGCGGGTCACTTTCCCTGCGACGGTGCGGCCAGGTTCTTGACTGCCCTTTTTCAACTTCGCCGCTTTGCGCAGCAACACGGATGCAGGCGCGGTTTTGACGATGAAGGTGAAGGATTTGTCTTGATAATAGTCGATAACGACCGGCAGCGGCAGGCCTTTTTCCAACTTTTCCGTCTTGGCGTTAAACGCCTTACAGAATTCCATAATATTGATGCCGCGCTGACCGAGCGCCGGACCAACGGGGGGCGATGGGTTTGCTGCACCGGCAGGAATCTGGAGCTTAAGCTGCCCCAGCAATTTCTTAGCCATGATAGCCTCTCTGGCATTAGCGGTGTCTGGTGGTCTTTCGATCCAGACGCCAGGGTTTAGAGGGTTCGTGGTTCGGGCTGGCGGCCCCTGCCACAAACGGATTTACCACTCTTTTGAGTGAGCGTGGGGCTAAAGCACTTCCAAACATTTGGGTCAAGCGCTGAGCGCATTCTGACCGCGCCGAGAAACATCAATTTTACTTCATCTTGTGAAGAATGTGGTTGCCCGCAGCCGGTACAATGTGGTCGGATCGAACCGAGGGGACACAAAAGTTTTGTGTTGGAGAGACAAATCTATGACGCGTATTGGGTTTCGTAAGATTGCGGCAGGCTCTGCCCTAGCGGCGGCGACGGTGCTTGTTACGGCATGCGGTGGCGGCGGCGGCGGGTCGTCGCCAGCGCCGATTTCAGTGTCACCGCCGCCGCCGCCACCTCCCCCGCCGACCAGCCAGGCTCCAACTTGGACACAGAACGTATTTGATCCGGCCAGCACGTTTAAAGATCAGTGCGCCGCGCCGAGAACCGGTGTCGACGCCGTCGGAGATGCCTTTCCAGACGAGGCCGGTAGCTTGCTTGAGGAATTGTTTTGGCTGCGATCTTGGACCGAAGAGACGTATCTGTGGTATGATGAAGTCAACGATGTGGATCCAAATGGGTTCAATGACGTTTTGAGCTATTTCGACGTTTTGAAAACGGATGCGCAAACCCCCTCCGGTCAACCGCGCGATCGGTTCCACTTCACAGCCAATACAGCCGACGATTTGGCGCGCCGGCTCTCCGCACCCGAGCCCGCTTATGGCGCTGAATTGGTGGTGATCTCAAACTCCATTCCGAGAGATTGGCGCATACTTTATACTGAGCCCAACACGCCAGCATCTGACGTGGTGAATGGTCAGCCGCAATTGGTGCGGGGG
>JBCBYJ010000144.1:0-5297 GCA_039815905.1 Pseudomonadota bacterium
TCTCGCAAAATGACCCCTGGGCTGAACGGGCCTCTGGCGGCGTCGACGCGCACGAATTCAAAACGCTGGTGCCGGCGGAGTAAGGATCATGGACGGGATGCAACCGATCGAAAACTGGCTCAATATCTGCGCTTTAGAGGAGATTCCAGTTCGGGGCGCGCGGCGCTTTGACTCCGCATTTGGAGAGATTGCTGTGTTCCGAACCAGCACGCAAAACGTCTATGCGATCGACAATCGGTGCCCGCACAAGAATGGCCCACTCTCAGAGGGCATTGTCCACGATACGAGCGTGACCTGTCCGTTGCATAGCCTGATCATCGATTTGGCGACGGGCGAAGCCCGCGGCGCCGATACAGGCTGCGTCAAAACCTATCCAGCCAAAGTGTCCAATGGCCGTGTTTTGGTGAGTGTAACGCTTTAAACGAATGCCTTTTGATACGCGCTCCTCTGGCGAGATTGCCACCACATGTCCCTATTGCGGGGTCGGGTGTGGCGTCCTCGTTCAGCCCACCAATGATGCCGAGCGCGCATCGGTCCGAGGAGACCCAGGCCACCCTTCGAACTTTGGACGGCTATGCTCTAAAGGCGCCGCGCTCGGCGAAACGCTGGCGCTGAACGATCGTATTCTGTTTCCGTCCATTAAAGGCGAGCGCTCGAATTGGGACGCCGCAATTTCTGCGGTTGCAGACGGGTTCACCGAAACCATTGCCAAGCACGGACCGGACAGTGTGGCCTTCTATGTCTCCGGACAGATTTTGACCGAAGACTATTATGTGGCCAACAAATTGATGAAGGGCTTTATTGGCAGCTCCAATATCGACACCAATTCACGGCTTTGCATGGCGTCGTCCGTGGCGGGGCACAAGCGGGCGTTTGGAACCGACACAGTTCCCGGGTGTTACGAGGACCTTGATCAAGCCGATCTGATTGTCATGGTGGGGAGCAATTTCGCCTGGTGCCATCCGGTTCTGCATCAACGGGTGCTGGCGGCAAAACAAGCGCGCGGCACGAAACTTGTCGTGATTGATCCTCGCCAAACCGCGACCACCGAAGCCGCCGACCTCCACCTCGCGATCAAGCCGGGCGGCGATGTCGCGCTGTATAATTGGTTATTTTGGAAGCTGTCCCAATCCTCGGCAATGGATGAGACTTTTGTCGGTCAACACACATCCGGACTGTCAGATGCGTTGGTCGCGGCGTGTGAAATCTCGGATGGGCTGTGCCGAGATTTGACCGGGCTGGCCGAGGCAGATTTGGAGGCCTTCTTCAAGCTCGTACTCGACACTGACAAGACGATGACGATTTACTCGCAGGGCGTGAACCAATCCTCTGCGGGCTCTGATAAAGTGAACGCGATCCTGAACACGCACCTGATAACTGGACGAATAGGGCAGCCTGGTATGGGGCCATTTTCGATCACTGGTCAGCCGAATGCGATGGGCGGACGCGAAGTTGGCGGTCTCGCCAATCAGCTCGCTGCGCATATGGATCATAATCCCCAAGATCTCGATCGGGTGGCACGGTTTTGGACGGCGCCAAACATGACCAGCGGCCCGGGCTTAAAAGCCATCGACATGTTCGACGCGGTCCATTCCGGACGCATCAAAGCGATTTGGATCATGGCCACCAATCCCGTCGTCTCAATGCCGCAAGCCAACAAAGTCAAAACCGCTTTGAAGGCGTGCCCGCTCGTCGTTGTGTCGGATGTGGTCGGGGACTCTGACACTGTAAAACTCGCAGACATTGTCTTGCCGGCAACCGCTTGGGGCGAGAAAACCGGAACGGTTACCAATTCGGAACGGCGGATTTCGCGGCAACGCAGCTTCCTAAAACCGCCAGGCGAGGCGCGCCATGATTGGCAAGCTCTGTGCGGTGTCGCGGCTGCGATGGGATATCCCGGCTTTGACTATTCCGCGCCGCACGAGATCTATCGCGAACACGCCGCGCTTTCCGGGTTTGAAAATAATGATCAGCGCGATTTTGATATCAGCGCGCATGCGCAGATGACCGCCGACCAATATGAGACACTGGCGCCTTTCCAGTGGCCGCTGCCGTCGAAACGCGAACGGCCTGGGCGATCGATCAATCATCACCATCGCTTTTTTCAGGATGGGCGTTTCTACACCCCTGACCGCAAAGCCCGCTTTGTTTCCGTGGAGTATCGGCCCGCAAAAGTTCAGCCGGATGCCAAATATCCCTTGATCTTAAACACCGGCCGCGTGCGCGATCACTGGCATACGATGACGCGCACAGGCAAGACGGGGCGTCTGTCCAGTCATATGGCCGAACCCTATTTGGAAATGCATCCGAGCACCGCCGAAATCCTCGCTTTGTCGGACGCCGAATTGGTGCGCCTTCAGAGTCGAAGCGGCGCCGCCATTTTGCGTCTGATAATCACCGAGCGCGTTCAAGCTGGCGACGTGTTTGCGCCCATGCATTGGACGGGCCGGTACAGTTCTGAGGGGCGCATTGATGCGCTCGTTGGCGCGGCCCATGATCCACTATCAGGACAACAAGAAAGCAAGTTCACGCCCGTTCGCGCCGAAGCGCTCGCGCCGGATTGGTATGCGTTCGGCGTGTTTCGAGACGAGCCCCTGCGCGAAACGCTGGCACAGTTTGACTATTGGTGCCTGGCGCGCTGCGCGGATGGATGGCGCTTAGAATGCGCCGGAACCGGCAAGGCGCGCGAAGCGATCTCAAGTCTGCTCGGCCCTGATATTGACAGTCAGCTCAGTCTTCCAGATGGCAGCTTACGCGCCGCCAGATTTGCCGACACGAAGCTTCTAGCAGCGATGATCGTGTCGACGAGCGGTCCTGTCGAAGTCGATCGCACGCATTTGGCGGGACTGCTCGGTGGCGATTTGGACGCGGCTGGCCGGGCAGGGGTGCTTGCCGGGCGCGCTGCGCATGGGGAAAGCGCTGGTCCGATCATCTGCTCTTGCGAGGGCGTCGGGCGATACACTTTAATCAATGCGCTTCGAGACGGTGCTGCGACCGTTGGCGACCTCGGCAATCGCACCAGAGCCGGCACGAATTGCGGGTCGTGCCAACCTGAATTGCGGAATATCATTTCCGAGTATTATGAAGCTGCGGCCAAGCCCGCAGAGGAAGAGGCGGTATAGTGTCAGGAAAACTCATCCTGATAGGGTGCGGGCCCGGCGCGGCGGACTTGCTGACGTTTCGGGCTGCCAATCGGATCGCCAGCGCCGACCTGGTCCTGTATGATCGGTTGATCGATCCCGAAATCCTGCGCGGTGTGCGCGATACTGCGGAGACACTCTATGTCGGAAAAAGATGCGGCGATGGCGGACGCCAACAAGCCGATATCAATCTCCGTATCGCCGCAGCTTTGCGGGCTGGACAGCACGTTGCGCGGCTAAAATCTGGCGACCCGATGATCTTTGGCCGCGCCGTCGAAGAACTTGCCATTGCCACTGACTTGAATGCCGAGGTCGAAATCGTTCCCGGGGTCACCGCAGCGCTCGCGGCGGCTTCTGATGCCAAAATTGGATTGACCGAACGCGCCGAGATTCAATCCTTCACGATCACCACAGCGCGCACCGCAAAAAGCCTCTCGGTTCCCGAATGGAGCAAGCTGGCGCAACCCGGATCCTGTATGGGATTCTATATGGGCGTCGCTCAAGCCTGGCGCATTCAAACCGCGCTGATGTCCTGCGGCGTGCCGGGCAACGCTCCAGCCGATTGGATCGAACGCGCCGGGCAAGACTGTATGCGCGCCGTCTCGACCCGTTTGGACCGGCTCTCGCTCGATGCGAAAACACATGAAATCCAGAACCCGGCAGTGCTGATCGTCCGATACCCGTTCAGCTTAGCTGCGGCGCAAGCCGATCGCGCGCGAGACGCTTTCGCGCGCCCTAACGCACAAGGGTAATTGCTTGACCTTTGTCTGCCTCGCTGAAGCGTGGGGCAGAGGCGCGAATGCCAAAGCCAGAGAGATACCCTTGAATATTCTCCGGGTCGAAAATTCGCCCGTCAATGAACCGGTCGGGCGCAAACGCAATTGGTGCCGTGGCATCCGTCATCACCCAAGCTGAGCTATGAGCGCCTTCGACTTTCTCATTCGGGACCGGACAGGCGACCCCCAGATCTGACGCAACTGTTCGATAAAAGTCGGGTTGAAACGCCGACCGCGCCGCCGCATCAATATCGAGATTGGCCGGCGCGTGCCCCCAACGGATCATTTGCGCCAGGATCCATTTAGCATGGCTGAGCCACGGAAAATTGGCGGCGTAGCGGTGGAACACGTTGAAATCTGGCATGTCCATTCGCAGCGTGCCGCCGGTCTGGCGATTCTTGCCGGATAGTGATCCGACAAGTTCGTCGAAGGGAACATTTACATATTGCGGATCTGACGCGATTTGTGCCGCCGTCACGCGATTGCTCGCCCGATCGATCCAGGCTGAAGTTTCGAGCATCGCGCTGATCAATGCGGCATGAGACTCGGCATGGCTGCTGGCCCAATGCTGCCGCACCGCCAGCACTTTTTCAGGGCTCGAGGACCAAATTTCGGCGGACGTAATCAAGGTTCGTCCAATACCAGAGATCACCGCAACATTGTTCCAAGGCTCCCCGACGCAATAGCCGTCAATCTGGCCGAGCGAGAGCGCATCAATCATTTGCTCCGGCGGAATCACCACCAGTTCAACATCGGTGTCCGGGTCGATGCCGCCAGCCGCCAACCAATAGCGCAATTCATAAGTGTGCATGGAATGCGGATAGACATGCGCGAAGGTGAGCCGGGGTTCGTTCGCGGCGACGCGCTGCGCAATCAACGGCTTCAATGCCGCGGCGGAGAGCGGGCGCCGGGTCAGAATTTCCGGCGCGGTCTGCTCCATGCCCGCATACAGTCCGCGCGACACCGTGATGGCGTTGCCGTTCAAATTCATTGTGAAAGCGGTCGTAAACTGGTTCGGAAACGGCCCAAGACCGGCCGCCGATGCGACGACCATGGGCGACAACATATGGGCGGCATCAATCGCGCCCATGCCGAGCGCATCGCGCATCGGCGCCCAGGCTTCAAAACGGCGCAAGGTGACGTCTAAGCCGTGGGCTTCAAACACCCCGCGCTCTTTCGCAACCACGAGCGGCGCGCAGTCACTGAGATGGGCGAACCCGATTGCGAGAGGGGTCTTCTTCATCAGGCGTTCAGCGCGATGCGCGACATGTCTCAACAACAAAGCAAACCGATCAAAGAAGTCGCCCAGAGCGTGATTGCCATTTTCGACCTGATCGGTCCCAATAAGAAGCCCGAAACCTGATGAAGAAGACCCCTCTCG
>JBCBYJ010000145.1:0-5248 GCA_039815905.1 Pseudomonadota bacterium
TGGTCGCCGGATTTGGCGCCTTGTTGGTCGCAGCGATCGCGCTCGGAGGCACGTCATGAGCCGGTGGATCGATGATGCATATGCCAGAGACGCGATTGGGAGGCTAGCCGAATGAGCGCTTTTCCAGAGCAACGCTTGTCTATTATTACGCTCGGCGTGCGCGACCGCGCGGCGATGACGGCATTCTATGAGACCGTTATCGGGTTTAAAAATGTTGGACCCAAAGGCATGGCCATGTTCGATATGGGCGGCTTCGTTCTAGGGCTTTGGGAAGCGGACAAATTGGCCGAAGACGCTGGGCAAGCGGCGCGGCCTGCTGAAGGGTTTCGCAATCTCGCGCTGGCCTATAATGCCCGCTCGATCGAAGACGTTGACGATATTTTTGCGCGCCTCGAAGCGGCTGGCGTCGAGATTACAACAGCGCCCCACAAATCGTTTTGGGGCGGATATTCTGGTTATTTCGCGGACCCTGAAGGAAATGCTTGGGAAATCGCGTTCAATCCGTTTTGGACATTTGACGAGGCCGGGCGTGTGGTCTTGCCGACCGAGGAGACAGCGTAATGGCGCTGAGACGATTTGATCTAGACGCCGGCGGCGACAGCTTTGCCTTCAAGCCGGAGACAGAACCGACCATCGCCTTCTGGCTTGGCAAGTATCCTGACGACAAAAAGCGCTCGGCGGTCATCCCGCTGCTTTGGCTGGCGCAGAAGGATAATGAGGGCTGGCTGTCTGAGCCGGCCATGCGCGACGTCGCCGATCGGCTCGAAATGCCGTATATTCGGGTCTATGAAGTCGCGACCTTCTATACCATGTTCCGCTTGCAGCCAGTGGGCAAAAACCATGTCCAGCTCTGCGGCACGACGCCTTGTATGTTGCGCGGAGCCAATGATCTGAAAGCGGTTTGCCGCGAGACAATCGGCGATCCGATGCATATCACCGATGATGGCCGCCTCAGTTGGGAAGAAGTTGAATGCTTGGGCGCCTGCGTGAACGCGCCTATGGTTCAGATCAATGACTATTATTATGAGGATCTCACACCCGACACGTTGAAAGAGATTTTGATCAAGCTCGAAAACGGCGCTGAGGTGAAGCCTGGTCCGTATATTGATCGCCTCAACTCCGCCCCAGAAGGCGGCGTGACGAGCCTCAAAGAGGCCGGTCTGTTTGATGGTTCGCGCAATGCGATCACGGCCCTGCCAAATCTGCCGGCTGCGGCCCCGGCTGAGCCAGAGGCGGCGCCAGCACCTGAAAAGAAAACCACGCTGATCCAGGCGTCCAAACCTGCGCCGCTCGCCGAAGACAAGCCGGAAACGGTTGATGTGGCGGCCGGAGAAGAAGACGATTTGAAACGGATCAAAGGCATCGGCCCGGTCAATGAAAAGGCCTTGAACGGTCTTGGGATCTTTAAGTTCACGCAAATTGCGGCTTGGACCCCAGCAAATGTCGATTGGGTAGAGGATTTCATGTCCTTCCCGGGACGCATCGAGCGCGAAGACTGGATCGCGCAAGCCAAGACTTTGGCTAAGGGCGCGGAGACTGAGTTTTCGAAACGCGTTGATGCGGGCGACGTTGAGTCTTCCAAAGATGAGGGAGAGAGCTGATGGCGCTGGTTGAACGGCCTGATCCACGCAAAAAGCTCATGCTGGCTGGCGCTCTGGACGGGCTGATTATCATTGCCGGGATTGGATTATTCCTCTCGACCGGCAACATGATGTGGATCCTTGGTGCCGTCATTGTCGGCGCCATTGTCAGCGTACCGATGCTCATCTCCGCCATTCGCGCATTGAAGGAGCAACAAGATGCTTCAAGATAAAGATCGTATCTTCACCAATCTCTATGGCGCCCATGATCCGGGCCTGGACGCAGCCAAGGCCCGCGGGGCTTGGCATTTGACCCGCGAGATGCTGGCGCAAGAGCCGGAATGGATCTGCAATCAGATCAAAGAAAGCGGCTTACGCGGGCGCGGCGGCGCGGGTTTCCCAACCGGCCTGAAGTGGACCTTTATGCCGAAATCCGTCGGCGCGCGGCCGCATTATCTGGTGGTGAATGCTGACGAGTCAGAGCCGGGTACGTGCAAAGACCGCGAGATTATGCGCCATGATCCGCATCTCTTGATCGAAGGCTGCATGGTGGCGAGCCGAGCGATGCGGGCGCATGAATGTTATGTCTATCTGCGCGGCGAATATATTGCCGAACGCGAGGCGCTCGAGAAAGCCGTCAAAGAGGCCTATGAGGCGAAACTCATTGGCCAGGACAATCTCAATGGCTGGGATTTCGACATTTATGTCCATCACGGCGCCGGCGCTTATATTTGCGGCGAAGAAACCGCGCTTCTGGAAAGCCTAGAAGGCAAGAAGGGTCAGCCGCGTCTGAAGCCTCCATTCCCGGCCAATGCGGGGCTCTATGGCTGTCCGACAACCGTCAACAACGTCGAGTCGATCGCCGTTGCCCCGACAATTTTGCGCCGCGGCGCGAGCTGGTTTGCCGGCTTTGGCCGACCAAACAATACCGGCACCAAACTGTTCTGCATTTCTGGCCATGTGAACAAGCCGTGCAATGTCGAAGAGGAGATGTCGATCACGTTTCGCGATCTCATCGACACCCATTGCGGCGGCATTCGCGGCGGCTGGGAGAATCTGAAAGCGGTCATACCGGGCGGGTCTTCTGTGCCGATGGTGCCGGCCGATCAGATCATCGACGCCTATATGGATTTCGACACGTTACGCGACTTGCAGTCCGGCCTCGGCACGGCAGCTGTGATTGTCATGGATAAGTCGACGGATCTGATCCACGCGATCGCGCGAATTGCCTATTTCTACAAGCATGAAAGCTGTGGTCAGTGTACGCCATGCCGGGAAGGCACCGGCTGGATGTGGCGCGTGCTAGAGCAAATGGTCAAAGGCGAAGCCCATCATGACGATATCGACAAGTTGCTCGATGTGTCGAAGCAGGTCGAGGGCCACACCATCTGTGCGCTGGGCGATGCGGCGGCTTGGCCCGTCCAGGGCCTCATTCGCCATTTTCGTCACGAAATCGAAGACCGGATCACGCAGTACCGCGCCCCGCGCGCGCTCGTGCAAGGCCACACTGTGGCGGCGGAGTAAGAGACATGTCTGACGATCTTTTCAAACTGAACATTGATGGCGAAGAAATCGAAGTGCCGCGCGCTTATACGCTGATGCAAGCGTGTGAAGAGGCTGGCGCTGAGATCCCGCGTTTCTGTTATCATGAGCGCCTATCTGTGGCCGGGAATTGCCGCATGTGCCTGGTCCAATGGCATGGCGCGCCGAAGCCGATTGCGTCTTGTGCGCAGACGGTGGGCGATATGCGGATGAACCCGGACGGGAGCCCGCCAAATATCTCGACCAAGGGCGACTATGTCGAAAAAGCCCGCAATGGCGTGATGGAATTTCTGCTCATCAACCACCCGCTCGATTGCCCGATCTGTGACCAAGGCGGCGAGTGTGATTTGCAAGACCAAGCCGTTGCCTATGGCCGCGCCGATAGCCGTTATGCGCTGAACAAGCGCGCGGTTGAAGACAAGAATATGGGCCCCTTGGTCAAGACGATCATGACCCGTTGCATTCAGTGTACACGCTGCGTGCGGTTCGCGGCAGAGGTCGCCGGGGTGGAAGAGCTTGGCATGATCTCGCGCGGCGAGAGCGCTGAAATTACGACTTATTTGGAAGAAAGCCTGACCTCTGAACTGTCTGGCAATGTCATCGATCTGTGCCCAGTCGGGGCGCTGACCTCGAAGCCTTACGCCTATAATGCGCGGCCTTGGGAGCTGCGCAAAACTGAGAGCGTCGACATTATGGACGCGATGGGCGCCAACATTCGCGTCGATGCCAAAGGCGATGCGGTGATGCGGATCATGCCGGTCATCAATGAAGAAGTGAATGAAGAATGGCTGACCGACAAGTCGCGCTTCATTTGGGACGGCTTGGCGCGCCAGAGGCTCGACACGGCCTATGTCCGCAAAGACGGAAAGCTGACGCCGGTCAATTGGGGTGAGGCGTTTGAGGCGGCAAAGGCTGCCCTCAACGCTGCGCCGGAGAAGATTGGCTTTGTCGCCGGCGACTTGATCGAAGTCGAGCAAGCCAAAGCGGCCTTAGACTTGGCCCGGGCGCTGGGCATTCAGAACACAGATTGCCGCCCAGCGGGCGCGGCTTATGGCACCAGCGGTGTGCGCGAGCACTATCTGCTCAATCCAACCCTGCTGGGCGTGGAAGAAGCCGATGCGCTGCTTTTGATCGGCGCCAATCCCCGCAAAGAAGCTGCCGTGTGGAACGCCCGGATCCGCAAAGCTTGGCTGTGGAATAATCTGAAAATCGGAGTCATCGGCGAGGCGGCTGATCTGACTTATGAATATGAGCATCTCGGCAATGGACCGGATGCGCTAAACGGTTTGTTTAATCGCGATAGCGAACTTGCTGAAGCGCTTCGCAATGCCGACAAGCCGATGATTGTGATCGGTGAAAGCGTTCTGGCGCGCGAAGATGGTCAAGCTATTTTGGCGGCGGCGCATGATTATGCGCTTGAGATCCAAGCGATTAAAGATGACTGGGCGGGCTTTGGCGTCTTGCACCATGCGGCGGGTCGGGTCGGGGCGTTAGATGCTGGCTTCGTGCCGGGCGACGGCGGCGCGGACACAGCCACGATCCTGGCGGGCGGGATGGAGACCGTTATTCTGCTTGGCGCAGATGAAGTCGATCTCTCCAAGCTTGGCGACGCGACGGTGATCTATGTGGGCAGCCATGGCGATGCCGGGGCGAGCAAGGCCGACATCATCCTGCCAGCCGCGGCCTATACCGAAATGGCGGCGACCTATGTGAACACAGAGGGTCGGGTGCAAATGACCCGCCGCGCGGTCCAGCCGAAGGGCGAAGCGCGCGAAGGCTGGGCCATCTTCCGGGCGCTTTCGGATGTGGTCGGTAAGACGCTCGCTTATGATTCGGCGGACGCGCTTCGGGCGGCCTTGCGGGAGCAGAACCCGGTCTTTTCCGGGCTTGGCTATGCGCCAGGCGATGCCGGGGCGGAGGCCTTGAAAACGCCGATTCCAACCGGGGGCAGCACAATTAGCGGCGCGCCTTTGACCGCCGCTATTGAGGATTTCTACCTGACCAATCCGATTGCCCGCGCCTCCAAGACCATGGCCGAGTGTTCTCTACAGAAACAAGGTCTTGAAACTGCGGTAGCAGCGGAGTAGGGCGGCGCGATGAGTGGATTGATTGAACAATATGGGACG
>JBCBYJ010000146.1:0-5189 GCA_039815905.1 Pseudomonadota bacterium
GTCTTTCACCAGCGCCTTGAGGCCGGCAGGTACATCGCGGGCTAGGACTTGCCCCATAAGAGATAACACACGAGAGGGCGAGTAAGGTCAAAGTCAGGCGGATTGTCGCCGCCCAATAGCCTTTTGCATCTATTTCAGTCTTGTTGGACAAGATTTGGTCTCTCCCTGATTTGTTTTTTGAAACTAGGTGTACCGCGCCGTCACGGGAGAACAAGGGGTGACAAATGCGCAGACCGGTTTTGGTCTAAGTTTATGAGTCTCGCGCCGCACCGCGTGCAAGGGTCTAAACCTAAACCTCAAGTTAGGTTGAGAGCTTCTAGCACCACCTTTGGGGCTTCCAGCTGCGGTAGATGACCGAGCCCAGGCAGCTCTAGAAAGGCGCGCGGCGACATGCGGTCTTTGAGCGCCAAACCTCGGCTCAAAGGAATCCATGGATCCTCGGTGCCCCAAAGGAGCGTGACGGGGCACCGAAGCTGACCGAAATCAGCCTCTATGTCAGCCGTGAAGCGCTCATCGGCTTGCGCAAACTGTTTGTAAAAGCTCTGTCGACCGTCCTGCGATAACCAAGGCGCGGCCAATTGCCGGAGGTCTTCAGCGTCGATCTCATGTATGAGCGCGCCGCGAATATAGGCATAGACGACGGCTTCATGAATGTGGGGCGGCAGGCCCAGAAACGCGTCAATATGGCGGCCCACATGGGTAAAAAAGTCCGAGCCCCAGGGCCGCATCGCAACCACATTCATCAGCATTAGATGATCATAGTCGGCGCCGTGCAAGAGATGCGCGCGCAGGCTTGTCGCACCGCCAAAATCATGCGCGAGCACACGCGGCCGTTCGAGCCCCCAGAGCGTCAACATCTCAGCAAACACCGCCCCTTGAACGTCCAGCGAGGTGGCTTGCTCAGGGGCCATGGAGGAGCGGCCATAGCCTGGCATATCATACCAATAGACGGTGTGATGGCGCGCCAGACCCGGCAGGATGCGGTGCCACGCGAACGAGGACCAGGGCCAGCCATGCGCCAAAACCAGCGGCGGTCCCGCGCCGATCGTCCCTGCTGCAACTCTGCCCGCCTGTGTGGCATACGTGTCATTAAGGTGCCAGGTCATGTTTTTGGGTGTCTATCTTTGCGTATCGACCGCTTAGCAAAGCTAAGCCCGACGCGCAAAACTGGACGGCGGCGCCGCAGGCATGATTCAATCTGTTTTATTCGGCGCCCAAATACTTCTGAGCCAGTCCCAGCTTGTATTGTCTTTCAGCTCTTCGCGATAGGCGTCGTCGAAATAGCGATGCACCGCAGCGGCATCTGCAAACATGTCTACACGCGTGCGCGTCATATCTTCAGGGTCAAATGTGCTCACAGTTGCCGCAGGATTGCCGGCCGCAATCGTGTTCGCGGGGATGTCGGACGTGACAACCGCGCGGGCCCCGATGATCGCATTGTCGCCAATCGTGACGCCTTTTCCGACAAAAACCCCGTCGCCGAGCCAAACATTGTCCCCCAAGGTGACCGGCTTGGTTACGCCGTGCACGTCGGTGCGATCATAAATCCCATGCCAGTCACAATCGGTTAGCGTTGCGCCATGCCCAAACATGCAGCCAGACCCAATCGTGATCCGTTCGCCGACCATGAACCGGCAGCCTGGCGTGACCAAACAGGCATCGCCAAAAACCAGTTTCGCAGCACCTCCAGGTGGGGCCCAGCACGTGAAGCGGACCATTGCATCGGTCGAGGCAATGACGTGAAAACTGGCGCCCGCTTCAATTCCGGCGCCGAACAGGCGGATCGCCCACGGCTTTGACATGCGCCAATCCGGTCCCAGACGGTCCATATACGGAACCACACGCCACGCGGCATAGTGTTGTTCATATTGTCGGTTCAACTGGTACAACCAGAACGGGCGAGGATCACGTCTCATGGGGGCGGGTTGTAGCGCGTTTGGCGTGAATCGAAAGAGCCAGCGCGATGGCGCGGGCCCCGATCAGCCTAACCAATGGTAACGAAAACCCGACCGATCCGCCATAAGGCCTGAAGGCGTTCGCAATCTGAACCTGTTACGACAATCGCGGATTTGCGGGGGCAGAATGAAACGCTACGGGCTGAATTTGGACTGGCTGAGGCCTGCCCTGGTCTTAGTCTTGGCGGCCATCCTAGCCTTCCCCACACACGCAGACCGCGACCCCGTTCTGATCACTGACGCGGACAATGCCTGGACCGTCGATGCCAGCAATCTTGAGCTGGCAACAAAAATTCCCTTAAGCGCCTCACCAAATGACGTGCTGAGCGGGGCGTTTGATCAAGCCTTCGCGCCGCCCGCGCAGGACGTCCCAAAACGCGATGGCTATGGTGAAGCGGTATGGGGGCGCGTGACGCTGACCCATGCCGGGGATCAAGCCTCGCATATCAGCCTGGTGGTGAAGTATCCGCAACTCGACCAAATCGAGTGGTTTGTCCGCGCAGAAAATGGCGCTGTCGAGACGTCGGTCGGCGGACAATTCGTGGCTCGGCCCAAGGATCAAATTGCCAGCAGATTCCCGCTCGTCTCCACACAGCTGGCGCCTGGCGAGACGAAACAGGTCTATTTTCGGATCAACTCGGAAACCGTGCTGATTTTGCCGTTTGGGGTGTATCGAACATCGACTTGGGTCAGCCTTTCGATTGCGTCGGTGCTGATCTTCGGCCTTTTGATTGGCTGTCTGCTCACGATGTCGGTGCTCGGGCTCATCGCATTTTTTGGCGCGCGACATTGGTCATCGCTCTGGTTTTCGGTCTTTTGCGTCGCGTCAGCGGGATACATATTGACGGCGTCGGGCATGGACAAAGCTTATCTTTGGCCTGGCCGGACGGGCGATTATCTGTTCCTGCTATTCGTGTTTCAAGGCCTTGGAATGGCGGCCACAGCCTTGTTCGTTGACCGGTTTTTGAAAACAAAATCCAACGCGCCGACGCTGTTTCGACTGTTGCGCGTGCAGGCCGGGTTTGCTGTGCTGACCTGTTTCACGTCGCCCTTGCCCATGTGGCTCGCAATTGTCGCCTTTACCATCACCATGGCGCTCGGCCCTCTCGTGATCTTGATTGGCGTGGTGTCTCTATGGCGCAAACGCGCGCCAGGCGCAGGGCTGGTCGTGCTGAGCTGGATACCCAGTCAACTCGGAGCGTTTTGGATCTTTCTCAGAGCCATCGATGTGGCGCCATATTCCGACATCAATCACTATGCCTTGCCGGTCCTGTGCACGCTGACGGCGATTGCGTTCATCTGGGCCTTGCATCGCCAGAATGCAGAATCAGCGCATCGGGCGTCGCATGATCTGCTGACAGGATTGCCCAACCGGTTCGCATTTGAACAAGCAGTCGCCCGCGCCTCGGGCCAGCGCGAGCGGCCTTTGGCCGTGATGCAGATCGATTTGGACGGCTTTAAAACCATTAACGATACATATGGGCATGCCGCCGGAGACGTCGTCCTTCAGGACGTCGCGGCGCGCTTGCAAACGGTCTGCGCCCCGGCGGCCACGCCGTTTCGCAATGGCGGCGACGAGTTTATTGTCCTCTGTCTCAAACGGACCCGGCGAACCGATGTCGAGACACTGGCGCAGCAGATCATAGACCAGGTCTCCAAACCGATAGACTGGCGCGGTCGCGACCTCTGCGTCGGCGCCAGTGTCGGCATCGCATTTCCATCTTCCGGAGGCGGGCGCGTGTTTGGCGCTCTGGAGGAGGCAGATGCCGCGCTTTATGCCGCCAAGCAAAATGGCAAAGGGTGCGTGGTCCTCGCGCCGAGCCATTCGGACCCTGCCAAGACGAGCGGCCTCGCCGCGTGACGTCCTGCGCGGCGGGAGTCGGCTTGAACGCGGACTTTAGTTTGGAGATTTAAGGCGCTCTCATAGGGTCTTTCTTGATGTCTTCTCATGGTCAGGAGGAGACGTTGTAATGGATGTAAAATCGACAAATGCCTCCCGTTCCCTTACTCCCCAACCACACACGCGGAGTGAGCAATGAGATATGTAGTCGTCAGCGCAATCGTTTCTTGTTTGAGCCAAATGGCGCATGCGGGAGGCCTACAATTCCAATGTGGCCCTATGGCAGGTCACTCCTACTATTCTGACGAAGGCCTTTTTGAAGGCGACTCTGGTTGGACCGATAATCGGATCAATACAGAAACTGTGATAAGCTTCGATCTGGATGATGGTACTATTGACTATCGAATAAACTCCCTCGGCGCGTGGGTGACACCAGAGATGGAAGGTGGGGGCACCTCGTTCATAAACTTGGACGAAGACGCATCTTTTCAGTTCATCGCGATCTGGCCCAACACCTCTACGGAAGTCGTCACCATAGCTGAGGTAGATGTGGAGAATTACACTGCAATAATGCTGTTGTCACAGGCCAAGAATGGGACGCTGGGCGCGAACACAAGTGCATTCAAGGGCGATTGCAAGGTCGTCTCATTCTAGAGTTTGGCTATCGTCAGTTTGCTACAGTGCTTTTCGTTTGGCAAAATCAGCCACAGACTGTTCGCTGGTTTGTCCCCTTTGACGCCGACAGCAGACCCTATAAACAGCCGCCGCCTGAGATGATCACTTCCAACTGATCTATTGATTCCGTCTCTGAAACCGACCAAGACACATCTATGTATTCGTTACACGGAAGACTATAGACTCGCTTCTTTGCAGTATGAGCGTCTCGATCGATTTCAAATCGATTTTGTTCCAACCAACTGACTAACCGGTCATCGCTGGTATTGGAATCAAACCGATTATAGAATCGCGCAGCGGAGGCCGGCTCATTCCAAGATGCGTCATTCAATAGAGCTGGTCTTCGTTCCGATGATGCCACCGCAGACATCAACGCGACAGTCGGCCAGTTAAGTGCGATAACTATCGCGACCGCCAAAACAATACCGGCAGCAACTCGAAACCACGTCTTTGAAATCACACTTTGCATTTATCGATACTACATTGGTCGCAGAGACCGTTCAACGTCCCCTCCGACACCGAAACCAGACGCAACCTCAGCGCTCCAAGCTCGCCTGCCGTTTAAGCGGCGCGTGTGGTTTCGAAGATCTCGGCGCCGCGCATGGGGCTATCTCTGGAGGTCGCCGCTCCGACACCGCGGACCAAGACTTGAGCGGGGTGATGGCGGTCGCAATTGGCTCGATCGAGCAGCTGGGACGATCGTTGCCCAGAAATCGAGC
>JBCBYJ010000147.1:0-5184 GCA_039815905.1 Pseudomonadota bacterium
ACGAGAGCTAATGCCCCACGCTCATCGATCGCTCCCCGATTCTTCATGGGCCCGCGCGCAAGTTGGGTTTACGCTCGCCGAAACGCTGGTGGCGCTGTTTATCCTCGCCATAGTCTCCGCCTCAGGGGCGGCGCTCTTGATTGGCGCAACGACAACGAGCCAACAGATCAAAGAACAAGAAGCGGCGGCGCGCCAATTGGACATAGCTCAAAGCCTGATCCGTCAGGATATCGCCTCGATGAGCACGCGCGCGATCCGCCCGGCAGATGGCTTCTCACCGGCGGGCAATTTATTCGGTGAAGCGCCGCGCGGGGAAGAGGCGTTTTTACGGTTCGTCCGAAATGGTTGGCTTAATCCCGGATTGATTGATCCACGCAGCAATTATCAAGCGGTGAGATATTATTTGCGAAATGGCAGCATTATTCGCGAAGCGAGTCTGCGTCCGGACGCTACCGCCGGAACACCCGTCTCCTCAAAAGTCCTTTTGGAGAGCGTGCAGGCGGTCGAGATTAGCTTCTATCGCGGTGAACAAAAGTCAGAGTTTTGGCGCGGCGATGCGGGTCAGTCGCTGAGTACCCTGCCGGACCTGATCGAGATGACCTTCATTTTTGAAGATACGTCGCGGCTGACACTCGCCGCATTGACCGGAGGGCGCTTATGAGGGGCCCGGTTTGGTCAAACGAGCGCGGCGCGGCCTTGCTGACGGTGATGATGATCGTCGCTGCCATGTCGGTTGCGGCGCTAGCGGTCACGCAATCGGTGACCCAGGCCACAATGCGGTCGCGCGCGCTCGATGCGCAAGCGCAACTACTACTCTATGCCGCCTCTGCTGAAGAAGTTGCGAAAGCCCGCATGGCCGAAGTGCTCACACCCCTCGACAATAAGCTCAACTCCGATTTGCCGGGCCTTGGCGTGCCGCAAATCATCCCGCTCGATCAAGGCGCACTGACTGTCACGGCGCGCGATGCGAGCAATTGCTTCAACGTCAATCAGCTGACCCGGAGCGCTGAAGGGGGTGTTCTGGCTGCCGATCCAGATGCGCAAAAAGCCTATCAAACCCTGCTGACCGAAACAATTGAGGATGGATTCTCCTCCGACATGGTGGCCCTCGTCTCAGCGCTGACCGATTGGATGGATGACAATACGGTGCCGAGCAATGGTGGGGCAGAAGACGGTTATTATCTGAGTGAGGTGCCGTCCTATCGCACGTCCGGTCAAAAGCTGAGTTCTGTGTCCGAGCTACGCGCCATGCGGGGCTATACGATTGATGTCTATATGCAGATACGACCGCTTTTATGCGCGTTGCCGGACGCCGTTGATTCGACCGGCCGCAAACTCAACATCAACACATTGGACGAGCGCCATGCGCCGCTTTTGAAAATAGCCTTTGGTGAGGCCTTATCCATGGATGATGCACGCGAACTGATCTCGCTGCGGCCTCTGGGCGGTTGGACGGATGTTGAGGCCATGCTTGAAGACCCGCTGCTAAATCGCATCGATCCGGACCGTATTCGCACAGATCAACTCGGCGTACTCACAAGTCTAGTAGAAGTTTCTGCCAATGTGTCTTATCGCGGTCATGATATGACCATGCTGTATCTCTTCCAAGTCGAGCCCGGGCGCCCGATCAAGACCATTCTTCGGGAGCGGATCGGCTAATGGCGCGGATTTATGCCCTTTTGCAGCCGGATGGCTCTTTGCTGGTGGCGCGCGCGCGCGGATCAGGCTGGGCGGTCGGGACCGATTTGCGGGGCATTGAAACGCGGGGACGCAATCTCACAGTGTTTCTGAACGGGCTGGATGTTCTGGGCGTAAAAGCCGCCATTCCAGCACGCAATGAAAACGAAGCGCGCCGTGCCGCACCATTCGCGGTTGAAGATGATATTGCCGAGGGCGTTGATGAGAGCCATGTCGTGCTCGCCGATTTGGATAAAGACAATCCTGGCGCCGCACGAGAGCTAAACGTCGTCTCGAATGATGCGATGCGCCAAACCCTTGCCGTGCTCGCGGGGCTGGACCTGCATGAGGCTGAGATCATGGCGGCGCACAGTCTATTGCCGGATCAGGACATCCTATTTGAGGCGCCAGGCCTGGTCTTAGGCCGTTTGGGCGATCGCGGGTTTGCGATAGATGCCTCCCTTGGTCGAGACGTGTTGATCTCGCTCAGCGAGGCGCATTCAGACATTCTCATTCATGGCCAACAAGTGGCGCAAGCCCTTGGGCGATCCGCGGCCAAAAGCGGGGCTGGCTCGCTAGAAGAATTTCTGACGCAATTGGCCATTTGGGCCGAAGACGGGCGCGGAATTCGGTTACGCCAAGGCGCTTTTGAAGCCAAACGCCCGATTGATCTCGAAGGCATGGGCCGCTGGAAGTTTGTTGGCGCTTTGGCCGCTGTGACGGCGCTAGGTTGGTTCGCTTCAGTGGTCCTAGAAACCAATGCGATGAATACGCGCGCGCAAAAGCTCGACAATTTGGCGGTTGAATTTGCCAATGTGGGGTGGCCTGAAGTCAATGGTGATGTGCGTCAGGCGCTCGCCGCTGCTGGTGTGTCGGATGGTGAGACAGCAAAAGTCTTTCCATCGATCTTAGATGCAAGCGCGATTATTTATGGCGCTCTGGCTCAAATCGAGGGCAGTGAATTGCGCACACTTCGCTATGATCGCGCCCGGCGCCAAATCACCGCGACTGTGGCCTTTCAAAGCTTTGCCGATGTCGATCGACTGACGGCTTTGCTCAACACATCGGGTCTGTCGGCGCGCTCCGGGGACTCGCGCCAAAGCGGCACGCGGGTCATTGGTGATCTGACTTTGGAGAATGCGTCATGAGGGCCTGGTGGATCGAGATGGCCCCCCGTGAGCGGTTTCTGATCGTGGTGGCGAGCCTGCTGACGATCATCATTGTTGGCTGGCAATTCATATTGGTGCCGAGCTTGACGGCGCGGGATGAAGCGCAAGTGCGGCTCGATACAGCGGACCGAACGCTGTCGCGCATTCAGGAAAGCTATATTCTGAAACGCGCGCAAGGCGCCGCTGCGCCCAGCAATGCGCGACCGACCTCGGGCAATATTGACGATTTCAAAGCCGGTGTGACCGCAGCGGCCAGTGATATGGGGCTGGCGATTGCGCGCTTGCAAGGCAATGACGCCAATAGCGTCCGGTTGATTTTTGAAAACGTCGATCCGCGCATGGTGTTTGTCTGGCTTGAAGACGTTCAAACCAGTTATTCCGGCCAAGTGACACGGTTCAATATGGAGCAGGCGGGCAAAGGTCTGGTCCGCGTCAATGTTGATTTGGCGCCCGGGGGATCCTGATGCGGAAAATTCTGTTTCTGATCGTTTTTATTGTGGTCTTAGTGATGGGTTTGGCGGCCTCCACCCCGCTTGGCTTTGTGCTTGGTCAATCCGGAATCGGAGCTCTGGGCGTTGGTTGGGCGAAGACGGACGGGACGCTCATGAAAGGCCGGATCAGCGGGCTCTATGCGGGGACGCAGCCGATCGGCGATGTCAGTCTCGAATTGCGCCCTTTATCTCTGTTCACGCTACGGCCGTCTTATGATGTGCAATGGGGCGGCGCTGGCGGGCAGGGCACGGGCATATTCACCATCTCGCGCAGTGGATTGACCGCGCAAGACGTGCGCTTCCGCCAAGAGATTGGCGCTCTGGAGAACTTGGAACCCGCGGTGCGCGCGATGGGCGGTACGCTGAATGTCGATGACGGCGCCTTTCGGGTCACTCAAATGGGCTGCGAGTCGGCTGCTGGCACCGTGTCCACCAGTGCGCTATCGACGCTGGCCGCGCAATATGGTCGCCAGTTTGGAGATATTTCCGGCCCCATCAGCTGCGAGAATGGCGCTTTTCTATTAGCGCTTGCCGGGCAGTCCGACGCCGGCGATGCGGTCGAGATTGATGCTGAGGCAGCGCTCACCGGAAGCGGCCGCTTTGAGACGCGCGTGCAAACACAAGACGCCCAAATCATCATCGCGCTCACTCAGATTGGGTTCGCCAGAGAAAACGGACAGTTCGTCTATCGCCAAACCAGCCGGCAAGGATTTTAAAGATGAGACTATGGGTGCTGACGGCAGCAACATTTGGCCTGCTCGTGGCCGGTTGCCAATCTTCAGGCAGCGGTAGCGCAGAGGATGAGCGCGAGCGGATTCTTGCCATGCGACCAGCGATAGATAGCATCCCACAATCCGGGCTCGGCCCGCAGGTTTTACGCGCCGGCGATTGCGGTCTGTTTCTATGGAGCAAGACCGATGTGACCAAGTTCATCTTCTTCTCGCAAGCGCTAACCGGCACAGCGCGGTTTGCCAAAGAGGACGTGCCGATGGAATTGGCGCAGACCGGTGCAGGCGGAAACATATTTGGGCAGTACAATACCCGCATGAGCTACCAATCGACGGATGGCTTGATCTTCGACCTCCTAATCGAGCCGGGCGAGGTCTTGGATGGCGGACAGCGAATTAAAAGCGGCATGCTGACCACGACAGATTCCGAAGGTTGGCGCACGAAACTCCCAATCCTTGGCGTGCGAGCCTGCCAGCCCGAATGACACTGCCAAGTTTTGTGAAACTGGTTCAATACGAGGCCCCTGGGCAAACCTGCGCGGTATTCCTCGACCAGAAGGACCGACCCTGCCGGATCTTTATCGAGCGTTGGAATGGCGCAGAAGTCTATGCGCGTTATGGCAGCGTTCAGCGGGCACGGCTGCGTCGCTTCGCCGATGAGATCCAAGGCGCATTCCTGGAATTGGAGAGCGGCGAAGAAGCGTTCCTGAGGTTGAAGTCACGGGACGCACTCACCGAAGGTGCAGCGCTGTGCGTCAAAGTCATGAGCGAACGACGACGAGATAAGCTGGCGCGCGTGTCCATAACCGCGCCAGTTGACGACCCGGTTGACAGTTTTTCGCGTTGGCAAACGCAGCTAATGGGGACGCCCTCATGCCCAGTGGAACATGATCGAGCGTGCGTCGAAGCGGCCATTGACGAGGCCTGCTCGCGACGCGTGACGCTGCCATCGGGGGGGCATTTGCATATTGAGCGAACGCGCGCGCTCACCGCTGTTGATATTGATACGGCGGGTCGTCGCCAAAAGGGCAGCGCCGGGGCCAAGGCCTTATCGATTAATCGCGAAGCCGCAATCGAATTGGCGAGACAAATCGCGCTGAGAGGACTGGGTGGGATAAT
>JBCBYJ010000148.1:0-5172 GCA_039815905.1 Pseudomonadota bacterium
TTGATTTTTTATCCGCTGCGATGGCCTTGCCCGGCTTCCCCTTGATTTGCGATTGAGAGTCAGTCCACCCGCCAGCGGTTTCGACCCATTTCCCATCGCCGAGCGGCACCAAACAAGAGGTCACGCTGGCATCCAAAAACGCCCGGTCGTGGCTGACCAGGATCAAAGTGCCTTCAAAGTTCAGCAACATGTCCTCAAGCAGATCGAGGGTTTGCATGTCGAGATCATTGGTCGGTTCGTCCAAGACCAAAACGTCGGTGGATTGCGCCAAGGCGTTGGCCAAGGTCAGACGGTTCCGCTCGCCGCCGGACAGCGCGGCGACAGGCTGGCGCAGCTGATCCGGCTTGAATAAAAAGTCTTTGGCATAGGCCGCAACATGGCGCTGTTGGCCTTGGACCATAACGCTGTCACCGCCTTGCGGCGCGAGCGCTTCCCATAGCGTGTCTTTGGGCCGGAGCGTATCGCGGGTTTGATCAAGATAGGTAATGCGCAGCGCTGGATTGAGCTTCACATTGCCGCGATCGCGCTCCAACTCGCCTAAGAGCAGTTTCAGAAGTGTGGTCTTACCGACGCCATTTGGGCCGATAAAGCCGATCCGGTCACCGCGCAGGATTCTGAAATCCAAATCCTCAACGATTTTCAAATCGCCATAGGCTTTGGTCAGGCCGAACGCTTCGATGACTTTTCGTGATTGAGAGCCAGCCTCTTCGGCGCTAATTCCGGCTTTGGCTTTTTGGGCCATAATCGAGGCTTTTCGACGGGCGGCCTCGGCGCGCATAGCTTTGAGTTTGTGCAGGCGACCCATATTGCGCGCGCGGCGCCCGGTGACGCCGCGTTGCAACCAGTGTTCTTCGGCTTTGAGCTGTGTTTTGATCTTTTCCAGTTGGCGGATCTCGGCCGCTTCGATCTCTTCCGCCCAGCGCTCAAACGCGCCATAGCCTTGCGGACTTTTCAGCACGATCCCATCCCGCAGCCAGAGCATATTGGTGGTCACTTTTTCCATGAAGCGCCGATCGTGGCTGACCAGCAAGACCGCGCCAGGATAGCCGATCAGGCGGGCCTCCAGCGTCTCAATCATCGGCACATCTAAATGGTTGGTCGGCTCATCCAGAAGCAGGATGTCCGGATCGAGCGCGAAGGCTTTGGCGAGGGCGGCGCGGCGGGTCTGTCCGCCCGACAAAATGCTGGGTGAAGCGGCTGGATCAACGCCGAAATGACCTAGCTCCGCCTCGGCGCGCCAAGGCTCTGCGCCGCTTGAGACGGTATAGTCTAACACCGTGTCAAACTGCGAAAGATCCGGTTCCTGCTCAGCGGTGGTGATGATGGTGCCGGGATGAATCCAAAGCCCGCCTTCGTCCGGTTCGTGGCGCCCGGTGATCAGCCGCATCAGGGTTGACTTGCCAGCCCCATTGCGACCGACCAAAGCGGCGCGCTCGCCTTTGGCCAGCGTAAAGGTCACGCCTTCAAATAGCGGTTTCCCGCCAAACGCGAGCCGGACATCGGTCATGGTCAGGATGGGGAGCGACATGGCGGCCCTTAGGCTTTGAGTTTATAGCCCGACTTGATCATCCACCAGACCCCTGCGGATGCCAAAAAGGCCGATGCGCCGCTGACCAGAACGCCGGTCAGAATGTTTGAATTGGCCGCATCCAAAAAGCCAAACCGGAATCCATCAATCAAAAAGAAGATCGGGTCAAAATAAGCCGCCGACTTAAACGGCTCGACCAGCACATTGATGTCGTAAAACGTGCCCGACAGAAAGGTCAGCGGCACGATTACGAAATTTGAAACGGCGGCGAGATGGTCAAACTTATCGGCCCAGATGCCGCCCATCGCGCCAATTGCGGCAAGGAAGATGGTCGCCATCAGGCCGAACCAAAGGATCGGCCAAATATGGACGACCGAGAGGTCCGCGAGGCCACTAAAGTGAATCCCAATCGCCGCAATCGCCCCGACCACGACGCCGCGCGTGACGGCGCCAAAGATAAAACCAATGGTGAGTTCAACCGGCGAGAGCGGCGGCATCAAGAAGTCAACTTGGCTGCCTTGGACTTTCGCAATGGTCAGCGAACTCGAAGAGTTTTGAAACGCGTTTTGCAGCATGGCCATAACGATCAGGCCGGGCGCGAGGAAGCTATTATAATCCAGTCCAGCAAAGTCGCCCGACAGCTCGCCGCGATTGCCAAAGGCCAGTTTGAACACGGTCATGAATAACAGGGTCGAGACCACGGGCGCCAGCAGAGTCTGCATCCAGACCTTCATAAAACGGCCCACTTCGCGTTTATAAAGCGTCCACAGGCCCAGCCAATTGACGGCGCCATAGGTGCGTGGTTTGGGAGGCGAAAGCAGCTTATGCGAGGAATCAGGCATGACCGGACACATAGAACCTGACTCTGCGTTTGGCGATAGGCTAAAACTTATCCACAGCAACCACTACATATTGATTGCTTGTGGACAGAGGTAATCAGCATCTTGTGTTTCGTTTCGCCCCTGATACGATATATAGCGTTAGAGCGGGGCTGGTGGCAGCGCTCACATCAATATCTAGGGGCTGCGAAGGAGCGGGGTATTAGACATGGCTTGGACTGAAGATCGGGTAGACGTTCTCAAAAAACTATGGGCGGAAGGACACTCTGCCAGCCAAATCGCGAAGGAATTGGGCGGCGTGACGCGCAATGCCGTGATTGGGAAAGTCCATCGTCTTGGCTTGTCAGGTCGAGCGACGCCGTCGCGTCCTGTCAAACGTCCGCCGCGCTTGGCCCGGCCAAAGCCAAGGCTTCAGCCCGATGGCACAGTTGTCACGCCAAAGCCGCAGCGTGTGGTGCCAGATACAGCTCTGAAACTAAACGAAAAGACGACGATGCTGACCGCGCTTCCGCCGCAGCCTTTGGCGGACGGAGAAGCGGCGACCATCCTGACCCTGCGCGACAGCATGTGCAAATGGCCAATTGGGGATCCGGCCGATCCGAAATTCGCCTTCTGTGGCCGCAAAGCGACCTGCGGCCCATACTGCGCGGAACACTCGAAGATCGCGTTCCAACCCGCCAAGAAGCGTGAGAAGAAAAAAGCGGAATACGATTACGTTCGCAAGATTGCCGGCTAAGGCCGCGCGGCGCACATTTTCAAACGATGAGAAGCGGTTCGGATTTGGTTCGAGCCGCTTTTTCTATATACGGGTCTGATCAAGCAAACATGGTTCACGCGGGGGCTCGCCCGATCCCCCCAATGATATTGGGTAAAGCAAAGTCCGAGCGCGGGCGTCTCGCGTCATTCGCAGACACCGACTTTCAGCATCAAAGCCTGAGGGGAACTCCCGCGCATAGAAAAAGCCGCTGCTTTTCCAAATCGGAGAAGCAGCGGCCAGTTAGAACCCGCCCTGACAGGAGGGCAAAAGGCGGGTTTAAAAGCCCGTGGGCTTAAAGCGAACGTGAGACGGTGACCACAAAGGCCTCGTCGCCGCCATCGAGATCTGTGTCGATGTAACGGAAGTCGAGATCGACCATGTCAGCCACGGATGTGGTGAGACCGATAGAATAGTCGGTATAGTCTTCGAAGCCGCCATCCATGACATCGTCTTGAGCGTCAGAATAACCAACGGAAACATCAACCCCGAAATTTTCGCCGAGCGGGACGCCAGCAGATGCGGCCCAGTACAGCGCCGGGCCTGTTTCAGCGTAGAATTCAGGCGAGTAAGCGACTGACGCACCGACATCGACCATTCCCAAAGTCGTGCTGGCGCCAGCATAAAGCTCGACAAAGGCCTGCTCTGGATCATCCGGAGCATCGGGGTAGGAGTAATAGATCACCCCAAGGTCGAGCCCGAATTCACCCACAGTTGGCGTCCAGCCGGCATAATAGTCGATTTCAGTGCTTGTGCCGTCGCCGAAATCAACGCCTGAGGCCCAAACGCCAACATAAAAGTCGTCAGAGGCCCAGTCGAACCCGCCCTGAATTGTTGGCGCGCCGTCGGCTTGAGTGATGCCGCGATAGACGTAGTCAGAGGTCAGAGCGATATTGCCCGAAAACTCACCTTCAGCGAACGCGGCTGGCGCAGAAACGCCGCCGGCAATCAATGCCAGAGCGAGTGCGCGTGAAACCATTTTTCCCATCAATACATTCCTTCCAGATATTGCGATTGATGCGCGTAAAAGACCCGACTGCTCGATTTTGCGCCACTTAACATGTGCTGAAACGCTACATTTTGTGCGTATGCGCTCGAAAAACGGGCAAACCGATTAATTCGCGCCCGTTAAAGCGTCGAGAGGTCAGTCTTAGGAATGTTCAGCGTGCGGAGAGTGGAGCGTAACCTAAATGCATCCCTGCATCGACCAAAAGCGTCTCGCCTGTGACGTGTCGGGATGCGTCGGTGAGGAAGAAGATCGCCGATGCTGCAATATCATCTGGTCCGCTCGCCACATTCAGCGGCACCGACGCGGCAACGCCCGCTTCAAGCCTGGCATAGCTTGCTTCATCCATCTCGTCTTTGAACCAGCGTGTGCCGATAAAACCGGGGCAAACGGCATTGACCCGAATGGCCGGGGCGAGCGCGCGCGCCAAAGACAGGGTCATCGTGTTGAGTGCGCCCTTGGTGGCGGCGTAAGCGACGGAAGACCCAATCCCGGTCACGCCAGCAATCGAGGAGACATTCAAGACGGCGCTCGACCGGCCCGTGGTTTCAAACGCTTTGACCATGAGTGGCTTGCACGCTTGCATCATTAAAAACGGACCGGCGACATTCACCGCATATGTGTCGATAAAATCCGCCCGGCTCAGCGCGTTTAAGTCGCTATGATCACGTGCGTGCCGGGTGATGCCGGCATTATTGACCAAGATATCAAGGTGGCCCCAATGACCTGCGGCCTCAGCCAGGGTCTTGCAGCCCTCATCCGTAGAGACATCCGCTGGGACCAATTGGGTTTGCGCGCCATGACCATTACACAGCGCGACGGTTTCCTCGGCCTCGGTTATGGAGCGGGTGCAATTAATGATAATGTCGGCGCCGCGCTCAGCAAGCATAATGGCGATCGAGCGCCCGAGCCCACTTGCTGAGCCTGTGACCAAGGCTTTGCGTCCTTCTAAGTCTCTCATTCGCTCGGTCCTCTAAGCTTATATGGCTGCGAGTAAGAGCACCGCAAAATAGCGCCGATCGTCCAGCCATTGAGATTTCAATCT
>JBCBYJ010000149.1:0-5123 GCA_039815905.1 Pseudomonadota bacterium
CGCAGACCATACGGCCGCCCTGAGCGCGCCAAACCTACCGGCCCACGCACCAATCGGGACATTCGCGTCGAACGCGTCCTTCTGATTGACGAAAACGGCGAAAAACAAGGTGAAATGCCCATTGAAGCTGCCTTGGACGCTGCCCGCGAAGCCGGAATGGACCTCGTTGAAGTCTCACCCAATCAAGAGGTCCCGGTCTGTAAGATCGTCGACTATGGCAAGATGCGCTATGAAGCGCAGAAGAAAAAAGCCGCGGCTAAGAAAAAGCAAAAGACCCAGGAACTGAAAGAGATCAAGTTCCGTCCGAACATCGACACGCACGATTATGAGGTCAAAGCCAAAAAGATCGCGCAATTCTTTGAGCAGGGCGACAAGGTCAAGATTACGCTGCGCTTTCGCGGCCGTGAAATGGCGCACCAACATCTCGGTATGGAAGTCTTGCAGCGCGTTAAAGAACAGTTTGACGAGCAGATGAAAGTCGAGCTGGAGCCAAAGCTTGAAGGCCGCCAGATGACAATGGTGATGTCTCCGCGCTAGATCCACCTCATCGCCTCCGCCCTGGATGCCAACTTACGTTGGCAGAGCGGTAACGCGACTGCATCGAACGCGCCTAGTTTACCCTTCCCCGCCTTCCTGACGAAAGTCAGGACGGATGGCGGTCGAGCCTGATCTTAAAACGCGCAAGCCAGCCGCCGCAGGGCCGGATCTTCGTCAAGAAAGCCACCTTTTTTGGATGACCGAACCGCAGAGTCTCCGACTGAAGACTAAAGCTTGATTTCCCGCTTCTTTTGCGCTTAAACGCCCACTTCCGCAGCGGCCGGGCCGAAAACGGCATGCCTGGTTGCTCAAAATGACGAACCAAGAGCCCTCGGGCTCAATAGGAGATCGAAATGCCGAAGATGAAGACCAAGAAGGCCGCTGCAAAGCGGTTCAAGATCACGGCTTCCGGAAAACTGAAGCATGGCGTCGCTGGCAAGCGTCACCGTCTTATCAGCCATAATGGGAAGTATATTCGCCAGAACCGCGGCACCGAAGTCGTTGCTCATGCGGATACCAAGCGCGTTATCAAAAAGTTTCTGCCAAACGGCCTGAAATAAGCGCAATGCCCGGCAGCAACCGGGTAAGATCTGAACCGAATTTGTAGGAAGGAGCCTCTGATATGGCCCGTTCACGGAATAAAGTGCCCGCGAAGGCACGTCACAAGAAAATCCTTAAAGCCGCCAAAGGCTATCGCGGCGCGCGCTCAAAACAGTTCCGCACCGCAACCGCTGCGGTCTGGAAAGCTGGCCAATACGCATATGTTGGCCGCAAAGTTAAGAAGCGCAGCTTCCGCAGCCTGTGGATCCAGCGCATCAACGCTGCCGTTCGCGATCATGATGACAGCATGACCTATAGCCGCTTCATTGGCGGCCTTGGTAAAGCCGGCATCGAGATGGACCGCAAAGTCATGTCTGACCTGGCGATTAAAGAGCCAGCCGCATTTGGCGCCTTGGTGGAGAAAGCCAAGGCAGCCCTGGCTTAATCGCCGGTTCACAGCTTCGCTTTTCTCCGCTACTCCGACCGCTTCAAGCGGGGTCGGACAGGCCCCGTTTGTCTCAAAACTGACCAACGGGGCTTTTCATGTCCGACATTCAAACCATCGAAACTGAGGCCCTGAACGCGGTTCAAGGCGCCAGCGATTTGCAAGCGCTCGACACGGTGCGCGTGGCTGAGCTTGGCAAAAAAGGCCGGGTCTCTGGCCTGATGAAAACGCTTGGCAAAATGAGCCCTGAAGAGCGCCAAGACATGGGGCCGAAACTGAATGCCCTGAAGACCCGGGTCGCGGACGCCATTGAGGCCCGCAAAACGGTTCTGGAAGATGCCGCTTTGGACGCTCAGCTCGCGACTGAAACGCTCGATATGACTCTGCCGCCTCAACCTGAGCATGTCGGCGCCCTGCACCCCGTCATGCAAGTGTTTGAAGAGATCGCCGCGATCTTTGGCGACATGGGCTTCGCCGTTGCGGAAGGACCAGACATTGAAGATGACTGGCACAATTTCACGGCGCTCAATTTCCCGGAAGGACACCCGGCGCGCGAGACGCACGACACCTTCTTCATGGACACCCCGAAAGGCGGCGATGCAAAAGTGCTGCGCACGCACACATCGCCTGTGCAGATCCGTACCATGATGACGGAAAAGCCGCCGATCCGGATCATCGCGCCGGGCCGCGTCTATCGCAATGATTGGGACGCGACGCACACGCCAATGTTCCACCAAGTCGAAGGCTTGGTGATCGAAAAAGGCATTCATATGGGCCACCTTAAAGGCTGCCTGATTGATTTCGTAAAAGCCTTCTTCGAAGTGGATGATGTCGAGGCCCGGTTTCGCCCGCACTTCTTCCCATTCACTGAACCGAGCGCTGAGATGGACGTCAAATACACCAAAAAAGGTGAGACGATCGAAATCGGCGCGGGCGATAAATGGATGGAAATTTTGGGCTCCGGCATGGTGCATGCGAATGTGCTGCGCAATTGCGGCATCGACCCAGACGAATATCAAGGCTTCGCCTTTGGCATGGGCGTCGACCGTTTGGCGATGCTCAAATATGGCATGCCGGACCTGCGCCCCTATTTCGAAGCGGACGCCGCATGGACCCGCCATTATGGCTTCAAGCCGTGGCTGACGCCAAGCGTAAGCGGTGGCTTGAGCTAATGGACGCGCCCGCGACATATAAAGGGCGTAAAACCATTCGGTTTGGCGACAGCGACACGCTGGCGGACCGTTTGGCAGCGCTCGTCGTGGCGGGCGTAAAAACCGGCACTTGCTCAGCTGCGGTGCACGGGCCGGACGCTGAAATCGGTGAAAAGCAAGTCTGTTTGAACGGCCAAAATGTGCCCGTTTGCGAGATTGAAACGCTCACCATGCAAACCCTTTCCTTCGCAGCCGTGACTCCAGACATGGCCGCTCTCGAAGGTGAAGGCGATCTGTCATATCGCTTCTGGTATGAGGCGCACCAAGCCTATTATCAGCGCGAAGGGAGTTGGACGCCTGATATGGAGGTGATTTTCGAAACCTTTCGGGTCACCCGCATTCTCGATGAAGCTTTTGCCGCCGCCGCGCCAGGACAGGTCACCGCCGAGCGCGCTGAAGCCCTTGCAAATGGATATACCGCTTTAGGAGCCGATCATGGGCACCGGTAACCGGGTTGAATTCTTCGTCGCGGTCTGTGCCCTATTAACCTCCATCATTGCGATCTGGGTGGCTTGGGATCAAAGCCGCGTGATGCGGGCGCAACAGCATGGCATGGTCTATCCTGTCTTACAGGTGGAAGGCTTTGTTTCGACCAATAAAGAGACCGTATCGATGGGTCTGCGCTTGTCTAATACCGGGGTTGGCCCGGCTTTGATTGAGTCGGTCGTCGCCCGCTTGGACGGCGAACGTCTCGAGACGCTTGAGCCATTTCGGGCGTCTTTGGCATCCGGCTTTAACATCTCTTGGACCGGCATGGCGGGTCGCTCACTGGCGCCTGGCGCACAGGTCGATGCGATTGACCTTGTATGGGACACTGACGAGATCACCACCGAGCAATTGAACCGAGCGGTGCGAGATTGGGGCGAGATCGACTTTGAGTTTTGCTATTGTTCCGTATTCGACCGTTGTTGGTCTGTCGGGGTTGGCATTTCTCGCGCAGAGCGGGTCAAATCGTGCCCCGAATATGATCGTGATCTGTTCGAAGAATTTGGCATGAACCGCGTCATGCCCTCCGTAATTTCACAAGACGAGGCGTCCCGATGAAGTTCCCCCTCTCCTGGCTGAAAGACTATCTCGCCACCACTGCGTCTTTGGACGAGCTGATCGGCTATATGCTGAAAGCTGGCCTCGAAACGGAAGAGGTCATCAATCCGGCTGAAGACTTGAAAGCCTTCACGATCTGCAAAGTCCATGCAGCAGAGCCGCATCCAGACGCCGACAAGTTACGGGTCTGCACCGTTGAGACCGTCGATGGCGAAAAGCAAATTGTCTGCGGCGCGCCGAATGCACGGGCTGGAATGACGGCCATCTATGCCCCGCTCGGCGCCTACATCCCAGGCTTGGATTTCAGCCTGGACAAGAAGCCTCGCAAGATTCGCGGGGTCGAAAGTCAAGGCATGATGTGCTCGACAAAGGAGCTAAACGCCGGCGACGATCATGATGGCATTGCCGATCTCGATGATGCTATTGCGCTCGGCACGCCCGCGGCTGAAGCTTTGGGCTTGGACGATCCAGTCATCGATTTCGAGGTGACGCCGAACCGGCCTGATTGGCTCGGGGTTAAAGGCATTGCACGCGATCTCGCTGCGGCCGGTGCGGGCGGCTTTATTGACGACCCGGTGCGCAAAGTCGCTGGCGCTTTTGAGTGTCCGATTGAGATTGAGCTTGACCATCCTGAGGCTTGCCCGATCTTTGCCGGAGCCTTGGTGCGCGGGGTCAAAAATGGCCCGTCTCCCGAGTGGCTGCAAGCGCGCCTCAACGCGGTGGGCATTGCCCCAAAATCGCTCTTGGTCGATATCACCAATTACATTTCCTTAGACCGGGCGCGCCCGCTGCACGCTTATGATGCGGCCAAACTGACGGGCAATATCAGCGCCCGCCTCGGCCGAACCGGCGAGCAATGTGAGGCGCTCGACGGCAAAACCTATACGGTCACCGAAGACATGTGCGTCATCGCCGACACGTCGGGGGTCATCGGATTGGGCGGCGTGATGGGCGGCGAGAGCACGATGGTCAGCGAAACGACCACCGATGTGTTCATTGAAAGCGCTTGGTTTGACCCCTTGCGGACAGCTCGAACGGGCCGTGCGACCGGGATCATTTCCGATGCACGCTACCGGTTCGAACGCGGCGTCGATCCAGAGTCTTGTTATGAAGGTGTGCAATTGGCGCTGCGGCTGATTACTGAGTATGGCGGCGGCGTTGCCTCGCGGATCAAAGTCGCGGGCGAAGCGCCGCGCCGCTCCGCTCCAATCGAGTTTTTCAAGCGCGATGTCGAGCGGCTAACTGGCCTAGACGTCAAACCGGCGACGATGAAAAAGACCATCAAAGCGCTCGGTTTTAGCATCGAAGACACGGGCGAGACGTGGCTCTTAAGCGTGCCGAGCTGG
>JBCBYJ010000014.1:0-16466 GCA_039815905.1 Pseudomonadota bacterium
GCTGGGCGCAATCTGGGGCAAGCACATCGTCAGGAAATGCCTTTTCAAGAATATTCCTTCAAACTGTTATGCCGATACCTGAAGAAAAATGGCGATTTAACGCAGATGTATTTCTCTGCAACCAAGCAGCACTGGCTGGGCAGGTTAGTGCAATTGACGATCCGATCGGATACTATCGGATGCATGGAAAGAACGGATCTGCGCATACAAATGACGGTAAATGTAACAAGCGAGCGATACGTCGAGACTTGTTCCGAGAGATACAGACAAACGACGTGCTTACAACGTTCTCAAAAGCACTAGATCTGCTCTATGAACCTGATGCGCTGAAGCGTACATTTGGTCACAAGCAGATAGTGTTAGTCTACACTTCGATTTTTGATAGCGAGTTTAGTCCGAAAGGAATCTGGGCTGCTTACTCATCTGCAATGTACACTCTTTTTGAGGATGGAGGTCTGTCCACGTTTAAGAAAGCCGCCATTGGGATTTGGCAAACCGCTGCGGTGATTTTGCCGAAAGGCATGCGCGAGAAGCTCATTGTCTGGGGCTATCGAAACGGTTTTGTGGTCTCAAAAGATAAAATGATCGAGCGCGCGCAAAGCTAAGCTTCTGAGTTATGCTTCTGGCACGCGCGCCAGATTGCGCTTCAGAATGATCGGCGCGATCGCAGCCAGGATGAGGCTCGCCGCCACGCACCAGACGCTCATATACAGCATTTGCACGGGCAAGCTCGTCCCCCCATCAATCAGAAACCCCGTCAAGCCCGGCCCAATCGCCGTCGCCGCCACGCTCGTCGCCACAACAATGGCCCGCACCGAGCCGAGATTGCGAACCCCATACACTTCAGGCCAGAGCGCCCCGACCATGGGCGCGGTGAAGCCATAACTGACCCCGACCAAAAACATGAAAGCGTAAATCCCCCATAATTGTTCGAGCAAGCCGACGGCCAAACAGGCGCAGGCCAGCGGAATCAAAAAGAAGGGCAACAATCGGATGGCCCCGAACCGGTCAATCATCTGGCCGCTGATCAAAGAGAAGGACACCGTCGTCACCGCCATAATCGGGAACGCCGCCGCGAAGGCGAGCGCATTATAGCCGCGCAGCTCGATCAAATAGTCCTGATGAAAAAAGATCGTCGTGCCAATAAAAGGCGAGGCCAGCACCCCGGTCATCAGCGCATAAAAGATCGGATCGGCGGCAACTTGCGCCACCGTCTTGTCGGGCCCCAGCCGCGCGCTGTTCACATCCGGATCTGTGGATTGCGGCGCCCGCTCGACCCGCCATAGACGCAAGATCAGGGGCAGCGCGAAGACCAAAAGCAGCGCCGCACCAATCAGCCAGCCGACTTGCCAGCCCACCGTCACAGCAATCGCAGTAAACGCAATCGGTAAGAAGGCCTCCCCGGCCTGATGACCTGGCACGATCAGCGAGGTCGCGCGGCCGCGAGTGGCGACGAACCAGCGCCCAATCTCCGTATAAGCGGTGTGCGTCATCATCCCCTGCCCGAACAGGCGCAGCGTATAGAGCGCCAGAACGAGTAAAATAAGCGACGGTGCAAACGCGACGAACAGGCAGGCCGCCGCCAAGCAGGGAATGACAAAGCGCGCCACTTTCCAGCCGGGCATATGATCCAATACCCGCCCCAAAAAGGGCAGTGTCACAGCGCTGCCAATCGTCGCGATCATATAGATCCCGCCAAACTCGCCATCGGTGAGATTAAACTTGGCGCGCAATTCTTCGCCGGACAGGCCAATGAAAAAAGTCTGCCCAAAAGACGAGAAAAAGGTCAGCAAAAAGCCGCCAGCAATCCATCTCGCATTGGTCTGAAGAAATGAAATCATAGCAGCGCTATGGCGGAATTGCGCCAAGAAGGGAAGCGGCGCGGCTAAGCGCTAAGAACAATCACGCTGCCATTGCGGCCATAATCAGGTTCACCGCGCTGATTGCGTCGACGGTATGAGAAATAATCCGCTTCCATGGCGCAGGTATCATGGCCGAGATTGTCGACCGCAGCCACGCCCTCGCGTTCCAGCGCGGCTTGCACATAGCCGGTCAGGTCAAAATGGGAGCGATCCGCGCGTCCGGCCTTGAACAGACGGTCTGTCCATTCATGCTCGCCGACAAATGTATCGCGAAACTCTGGCCCGACTTCATAACTCTCTTGTTGGATGGCCGGGCCAATCGCCGCTCGGATCTGCGTGCGCTCAGCGCCGAGGGCCTCCATGGCCTCAATCGTCGCCTCACAAATGCCTGCCAGCGCGCCTTTCCAACCGGCATGAGCCGCGCCGATCACGTGGGCTTCAGGGTCAGCAAACAGCACCGGCACGCAATCGGCTGAGAGAATGCAGAGCGCGAGCCCCGGCACCGCCGTGACCATGGCATCGGCTTGCGGGCGCGCATGCCAGGGCTCGGTCACTGTCACCGTTTTGGCACTGTGCACCTGAAAGCAAGAGAGCAGCTTTTCAGCCCCCATGGCCGCGCGGATCAGCGCGCGATTGTCGCGGATCGCTTGGACGTCATCTTCTGAGCCTTGGCCGATATTCAGGCTCTCATAAAGGCCGGTCGAAACCCCGCCTTTGCGGCCAAAGAAGCCGTGTTTAAAGCCATTCAACGCGGACAGATTATCAGCAAGAGCATGAGGCGGCGCAATCATGCGCGCACCTAAACTTTTCCCACCCAGTTGAGCAAGTCCTATCGCGGCGCACGCTTCGCTAAGATGCGTTGCAGCGTCCGGCGATGCATATTGAGGCGGCGCGCCGTCTCAGAGACATTATGTCCGCAGAGTTCATAGACCCGCTGAATATGTTCCCAGCGAACCCGATCAGCTGACATTGGGTTTTCTGGCGGCTCGGGCAGGCCATCGCCGGAATTGACCAGGGCGCGCACAATGTCTTCGACATCGGCGGGCTTGGCGAGGTAATCGACCGCACCCGCTTTGACCGCCGCGACCGCCGTCGCAATCGCGCCATAGCCGGTCAGGATGACCGCGCGAGCCTCTGGGCGATAGCGATGCAGCACTTCGACCACATCGAGACCTGAGCCATCCTCCAGGCGCAAATCCAATACAGCGAAAGCCGGGGGGTTGAGCCGCGCCACATCGCGCGCTTCAGAGACTTTCGACGTTGCCGAAACCAAAAAGCCACGCTGGGTCAGCGCACGGGCCAATCTTTGTAGAAATGGGCCATCATCATCAAGGACAAGACAGGTTTTGTCTTCAACGTCTTTTAGGCTGTCATGCAGCTTTACTGTGACTGGAGATTCCATTTTTTCTGCTCCTTCAGCCGTTAATCTAAGGTGTTTTCCGTATTGTCCAACGGCCTTAATTCAGTTCTAGGCCATACGGCCTGTACAATGGCCCCGTGGCGAGGTGCCGCGCGGTTGCGTGTCGCAATCCGGCCGCCTGTGCGTTCAATCAGCGTTTTTGCAATAAAAAAGCCAAGCCCCATGTCGCCGCCACCCAATTGGGCTTCGCTGCGCTGGGAGACGTATGGCTCGCCGAGTTTCGGCATCACCTCGTCAGCAAAGCCGGGGCCGTCATCGCGAATCGTGACGATGAATTGCTTATCCGTCCAATTGGCGACCACCCCGACATCCGAGTCGGCAAAGCTGACGGCGTTTTCGATAAACGCGCCAAGGGCGTGTAGAATTTCAGGACTGCGACGAATCTCTGGCACGCGGGCTTCCCCACCCTCGCCCGCTTCATACGTCACGCGCACCGCCACGCCGAGCCCTTTATGCGGGGCTGCGGCCTCTTCGACCAAAGCGCTCAGCGGCATCCTGGCATGGACAATATCGCTGGCCTCGCGGGCCCGGCCAAGCCGCTGCAAAATATCCCGGCAGCGTTCGGCTTGTTCCGATAAGAGCGCCGCATCTTCGCGGTGCGGGCTGTCCTCGGGCAGCAGCTCATACAGCTCTTTTGAGACCAAGTGGATGGTCGCCAGAGGCGTGCCCAATTCATGCGCGGTCATGGCCGACATCGCGCCCAGAGCGGACAATCTCTGCTCGCGCGACATGACGACTGAAGCGGCGTCTAAAGCCCGAACCATTTTGGCTTCGTCTTCATTCACTTGCTGAGCTGAGAGCGCGAAGAAAACAATCCCGATGCACAAGGCTGCAAAATGCCCGCTCTCAAACAATTGCGGAAACACCAGCGCTTCGCCTTCGCGCCAGGGCAGATCAAACGCCAAGAGCGGCATCATCCCCGCCAAGACAATTGTCAGCACCGCAATCAGCGTCGTATAACGCGCGCGCACGCTCGAGGCGGCAATCGTGACCGGGGCAATCAAGAATAACAGGAAGGGATTCGACAAGCCGCCTGTCAGCCCGATCAAAAGCGCCAATTGCACGACATCAAAACTGATTTGCAGCGCCGCTTCCCAGCTCCTCAAAAGCTGCGGCCCAACCGCCGCGAAGGACAGAAACACGTTTAACCAGGCCGAGGCCGAAATCACCGCCAAACAGAGCCCGAGCGGCAAACTGAAGTCCAAACCGAAATAGACAAATAAGACGGCCAGAGTTTGCCCGACCACGGCGAGCCAGCGCAGGGTCATCAGCGTGCCAAGCCGGGTTCGCCCTTGCGCCGCCCCCACATGTGAAAGCCCCTCCGGCAAAAGGCTCACCAAGGACTCGTCCATTCCGACGCGATTGCTGTTTAAGTCTTCCAAATCAGCGCTCCTGCTGCGGCAACTGCGCCCCTTATCACAGAGAATAGATTGACGCATATCGAAGGCATGAAAACTCTGCAGTCATTTTCGCTCACCGTCGCCGCATTGGCGCTCACCGCGTGCGGTCAAACCCCGCCCACGCCGCAAGCTGGCGGCGCGCAAGCTGGCTGTATGAGCCGGGCTTATGACACGATTGGCGGCCCGATCGATTTGATCGCCCATACGGGCGAGCGCGTCACTGAAGAGACGTTCAAAGGTGCACCCACTCTGATTTATTTTGGCTTCACTTACTGCCCAGATGTCTGCCCCGGCACGCTGGTCGCGTTGAAGCGGGCATATGACGCGCTGCCCGACGGGATCGATCCGCCGCAGACGCTGCTGATCACCGTCGATCCAGAACGCGACACGCCAGACGCGCTGGCGCAATATGTCTCGACGGCTGCGTTTCCGGACAATCTCATCGGCCTGACCGGCAGCGAGGCGCAAATTGCCAGCGCAGCCGATGCTTTCATTGCCCAATATGAGCGGATCGAGACGCCGGAGAGTCTGTCAGAATATACGATGGATCATACAAGCTTGCTGTATCTCATGGATGAGACCTGGCAGCTCAAAACATTTTTTGCCGAAGCGGACGCGGATCCGACCTATGTCGCCGACTGCTTGGCGCAGCATATTGGCTAGTCGAACCGCTCGCTTGGGCTTTCTTCGACCCGGGTTCCGGCCATATAGGCGGTCAGGATCGCGGTTGCGGCAGAGCCTGTGTGCACGCCGAGCTTAATGTAAGCGCGCCGGCGAAAGGTGTCGGCTGTGGCGGGCGAAACGCCCATTTTAGCTGCGATCTCATGCTTGGTCAGTCCGCCGCTGACATGCATGACCAATTCCAGCTCTCTTTGCGAGAGGCCGAAATGGACCCGCGCCTGCGCGCAATCGCGCGTTAGATAAAGATCGAAATTTCCAACCCGAAACGCGGGTTTTTTCGGGGCCAGGTCTGAATTCTGAAGGACATAAGACATGCGCGCGGCATACGCCGTTAACCCTAAGCAGCAAGTGAACACTGCAGCCATTGTTCACACTTCACTGCATTTGTGGCGGGAACACGCGACGCTGAGGGTCACTGCGCCGAGATGATCGGTCGCGGCGAGGCCGGTTTTCGACTCGCCCCCGGCACCCAGCTGTGCAGAAGATAGGTGCCCGGCAATGTCTGAATGCGCGCGCCTGTGCCGCTTTTAAATCGTCGCAAGCCCTCTGACAGATCGGCGCGGCCGAGATCCAGCACGGCATATTGCTTCCGATTCAGATCGGTCATCGCTCGCCAGAGCAGCAAATTATGCGCGCAGTGTTTGCGTCCCTCAGCGCGCGTCACACCCGCCTGATACGTCGCCATTCGCCCATGTTTCAGGATCAGCATGGCGGCGACGGGCTGTCCGCCTAATAGAGCCGTATAAAGCCGCGCCTGGCCCTTATTGGCGGCCGCATATGCGAGCAAAAAAGCCGCCGGATAGGCGCGATACCCGCGCGACTTTTGCTGTTCGCGCTCGGCCTCAAAGAACCAAGCGTGTTTGCGCGCGTCTAAAGGCTGATCGATGACGCGCAGGGGCCCGCTTTCGGCTTTTTTCAACTGATTGCGCCATTTCTGATGCAAAGCGCCGCGCATCTTTACGGCCTCTGTCAGGTCCACCTGCGCGAGCTCTGCCCCGCCCAGCAACCGCCAGCCGCCAATTGGCCCGCCCCGACCCTCTGCTTGCAGGGGCGCATTGACGAAAAGCGGCCCCCGCAAAGCCCGTTTGATCGCGCTCGCCCAAGCCGGATCGTCCGCGCCCTCCCGAAACACCGGCCCACGCGAGGCCAAATGAAACGGGCCGAGCAGCGGCAATTTGCGCGACTGAACCAGGCACGTGCCCGCAGCGCTATCAAAGCGCTGTACCGGCACGTTCAGCACGGCGCACGTGCGCTCAAAAGCTTCAGATTGTGTCAGCGGAAGCGCTAGATCATCCATGTATTAAACCTGGGGTTGAAACGCTTCACAATTGGTTAAGGAAATTCGCACCTCTTATCCGTAAACGCCCTGTTTGCACAAAGATTGCAGGCGAACAGAGCGATAAGCTGCGGCGTAAAACGGGAATTAGATTGGCTTTCCAATTTTCCGCCTCTATGTTGCAGTGCACCAAAGACGGGAACAGGCCGCATGTTATACACGTTCGTAGAGATGAACCGGGCCGCGCTGGCGCCGATGCGGTTGCTGGCCAAGGGCACAATGCAAGCGCTTGAAAACCCGCTCAACCCATTTGGCAATACCGGCTTTGGCCGCGCCGCGCACGCCGCGAGCAGCGTGTTTGAGCGCGCCACGCGCTATTATGGCAAGCCCGAATGGCAAATCCCGAGCACCGAGATTGAGGGCAAAACCTGCGCCGTTACGCCCGTCAGCACCTGGTCGACCAATTGGTGCAATTTGATCCATTTCCAGACCGAAGGCGCCCCCGCAGGACGCCCACGCCTGCTGATTTGTGCGCCTTTATCAGGGCATTTTGCAACGCTGCTGCGCGGCACTGTTGAGGCCTTCTTGCCGACCCATGAGGTCTACATCACCGACTGGACGGACGCCAAAATGGCCCCGGTTTGGTATGGGCGGTTCGATCTCGATGATTATATCGATCATGTCCGCTGGGCCCTGCAGCATATTGGCAGCGGCGCGCATGTGGTCGCGGTTTGCCAACCCGGCCCGCCGGTTTTGGCGGCCATTTCGATGATGGCCGAAGACGAAGACCCCGCCCTGCCCGCAACGATGACCTATATGGGCTCGCCGATTGATGCGCGAAAATCACCAACGGTGCCGAATCTCTTAGCCGAAGAGCGCAGCTTTGAGTGGTTTCGGGAAAAGATGATCTACACCGTGCCCGCGCCTTGGCCGGGCCTGATGCGACGGGTCTATCCAGGCTTTGTCCAATTGACCAGCTTCATGCATATGAATTGGGACCGGCATGTCGACGCGCAGGCCCGTTTCTTTGACCATTTGGTCCAAGGCGATGCAGACAGCGCCGAAAAGCACCGGGTCTTTTATGATGAATATCTATCCGTCTTAGACCTGACCGAAGAGTTTTACCTGCAAACCATTCGCCGCGTCTTCCGGGAGCACCGCTTGGCGCGTGGGATCTTCCGCTATCGCGGGGAGCGCCTGGTTGATCCAAGCGTCATCAAGACGGTCGGTCTGATGACGGTCGAAGGCGAGAAAGACGATATTTCCGGGATCGGACAGACCCAAGCCGCACATGATCTTTGCGCCGGTATTCCGGACAAGATGCAAGTCGATTATATCCAGCCCGGGGTCGGGCATTATGGCGTCTTCAATGGCCGCCGGTTCGAAGAAGAAATCGTGCCGCGCATTGTCGCCTTCCAAGAGCTTATGACGTCCCGCTAGGTCGGTTCAGACGCCGCAAAGCGCCGACTGAGTGCATAGATGACAATGCCGCTGGCAATCAGGCCAAAACTAACCGCGACTTCTTGCGGACGGTGGGTCGCGACGAAGAATAAAGTCCAGATCGTTAAAGCGAGATAGATCAGCGGCAAGATCGGATAGAGCGGCACTTTAAAGGGCCGCGCGAGATCTGGCTGGCGCCAACGCAGAACGAACAGTCCGGCCACCGCCAACAAACTGTTGAGCGCAAGGGTAAAGCCAGCAAAGACCAAAACTTGGTCAAAGGTCGCGGTGATCACAAAGACCAGCGCCAGGCCAGACTGCACCAACACCGCAACCGTCGGCATCCCATCTTCGTTCGACTTGGCGAGAAGTTTGAACGTTGGAATATCCTGTCCGATGACTTGCAGAACCCGTGGTCCAGCAATCGTCATGGCCGAAACCGTAGAGATTAAGAGCACCCCCAAAACCGCGCCGGTAAACATCGCCGCAGCGTCGCCAAACACGTAACGCGCAGCAATGACGCCAATTTCGACCTCACCGACCATTAAATCCATTGGGGTGGTCATCAAAAACACCGCATTGAGCAAAATATAGAGCAGCATGACCCCGAACGCGCCGGCAAATAGCACGCGCGGCAGGCTGCGTTGTGGGTGCTCCAATTCGTCGGTCAAATAGGTCGCGACATTCCAGCCCGTATAGGCGTAGCTGACATAGATGAGCGACACCGCAAACGCGCCCGAGGCAAGCGCCCCGGCATCGCCGGACGCGGGCATCAAGCTCACCGGCTGATAATTCGTCACCAAGGCTAACCCGGCCAGGCTCAAGACCAAAATCACCACGACTTTGATCGCTGTGAACACGCTTTGAAACGTGCCGCTTGTTTCGCGTTGCCGGGTGTGAATGAGCGTCAAGATAAGGATCAGCGCCACCGCCAATCCACGCTCGGTCCAATCGACCACAGACGGCGCAGCGTCGGGTAAGAGCGAGGACGTGGTATAGGCGCCAAAGGTCATCGCAGCGAGCGCCACGGGAGCAGAAAACCCGACCGTCGCCGACACCCATCCTGAAACAAAGCCGGCCCCGGGATGATAGATCCGGCCGAGAAAATTATACTCGCCGCCAGAGCGTGGCAGCGCCGCGCCGAGTTCGGCATAGGACAGCGCGCCGCAGACCGCGACAATGCCGCCGACCACCCACAGCATGATCAGCGCGAAGCCGCTTTGCAGCGTCATCAATTGAAAGCCGAGACTGGTAAAGACGCTGTTCCGACCATGTTCGCAACGACAATGGCGAGCGCGGTCATTGGGGAAAAGTATGATTTCATACGAACAGGCTTAGCGAGAAGACGATCGATCTGTCCACCAGGCGCGTGAGATTTGCCTGAACATCCTACAATACACTGGTTTTCGAGCGCCCCACGAAACAAAGCGATAATATATCTGGCGTTTCGAATATTCTTGTATTAACTATAAAGGCGTTCTGTTAAATTTTATATTTGAGAAAAGACTTGTAGACATTGAGCCAATTAAACAATCCGCGACCGGTCTTGAAGCGGTTTGATGATTTCAAATGGTGGTCGGTCGAAGGCCCGCCTGAACTCATATACAATAAACTCACGGATGTCTTCGATCTCAAAGCGCTCGAAACGGATCTCAATCTCGGTCATTATCGGGGGCAGAGCTGGATGATTGATGGCCTGCTCATCGCCCAGGTCGAAACCGATGCGATGGTTGCGCGTCGAAACAAATGGCAAGCAAAGACGTGCGCGCACTTGGTCTATGTGCATCGGTTTTTGCGCGGCGCAGCGCATGGACATGCTGGCAATGTGGTGATGGAGAAGGGCACGAATGAGGTGGTTCTTGATGATCAAGAGCTGCGCATCGAATTGGTCCAGACCCCACTCTTTGTCCAAGGCCTCCACATCCCGAAAGCCTTGATCGGCTTTGATCGCGCGGTCCACGACCCGTTCATCAATTTCGCCAGCCATTCGGGGCTCAATCGAATGCTCAACGCGGAAATGGATCAATTGTTCACCGCTTTGTTTCAAGCGCCCGACACCGCGCGCCTGGCGCTGCATCGCTTTTTAGCTAGTCTGAAACTCGCGCTGAACGGACCGGACACAGACGGCGACGTCCGTCGACGCGCTCGCAAAGCGCTCTCGGACCAGATTGCCGGTTACATTGAACAGCATTTAGGCGCAGCAGATCTTTGCGTAGAGACTTTGCTGGAGCGCTTTGGCGTGTCGCGCGCCTCTTTGTATCGGATGTTTGAAGAGCGCGGCGGCGTGCGCCAATATATCAATGATCGCCGACTCTATCGCGCCGTTCTCGACATCTCCAAAGGGCCCATGCAGCGCGGCAAGATCGCGGACGCGGCGGAAAA
The DNA here is from genome assembly GCA_039815905.1 of Pseudomonadota bacterium. Taxonomy (GTDB): domain Bacteria; phylum Pseudomonadota; class Alphaproteobacteria; order Caulobacterales; family Hyphomonadaceae; genus Henriciella. Next base: position 10,462 of record JBCBYJ010000014.1, read on the forward strand.
ATGGGGCTTTTCATCCGGCGCCAATTTTAACCGCGCCATCCGCCGCGCGTTTGGCGTCGCGCCGGGATCATTGCTGAAACTGCCGGATGAGGGCGTCGCGTCCCTGTCGGCACAGACCAAGCTCAGCGACTTTGTTACCCAATCTGAGGCCTCGACGGGTCCGATTGCGCCCGCTCAATATCTCGTCGCGCCTTAAGCCCCCTACCCTCTTGCGCGACTCGCCGCTAAGACTCTTCCGTCACAAAAGGACGAGTCTATGCCCAGCGCCCCGATCACTTCCGACAGCCATCTCTATTTGATTGATGCGAGCGCTTATATTTTTCGCGCCTATCATGCCTTGCCGCCGCTGACGCGCGCCTCAGATGGTCTGCCGGTTGGCGCCGTGTCGGGCTTTTGCAACATGCTCTGGAAGCTGCTCGAAGATTTGAAAGGCGACGACCGCCCGACTCATTTTGCCTGCGTGTTTGACAAATCCTCTTACACGTTCCGCAATGAGATGTTCCCGGAGTATAAAGCCAACCGATCCGAACCGCCGGAAGATTTGCGCCCGCAATTTCCATTGGTGCGAGAGGCCGCCATCGCCTTCCATACCCATGCCTTAGAGCTGGAAGGCTATGAGGCCGATGACTTGATCGCGACCTATGCCCGCCAAACCGAAGCCAAAGGCGGGCGGGTGACCATTGTCTCCTCCGACAAAGACCTGATGCAACTGGTCAGCGACAAGATCTCGATGCTCGACACCATGAAGAATAAGCAGATCGGCCATGACCAAGTGGTCGAGAAATTCGGCGTCGGTCCCGACCGGGTCATCGATATCCAATCCCTGGCCGGTGACAGTGTCGACAATATCCCCGGGGCACCGGGGATTGGCGTCAAAACCGCGGCGACGCTGATCACTGAATATGGCGACTTGGACACGCTGCTCGCCCGCGCCGAAGAGATCAAACAACCCAAGCGGCGTCAGACCCTCATCGATCATGCCGATCAGATCCGCATGTCGCGCGCGCTGGTCACACTGAAACAGGACGTGCCGGTCAATGTCGATGTTGAAGCCTTAGCTGTCGCTGACCCAGATCCGAAAACCCTAATCGACTTCCTTGAGCGCATGGAGTTCCGCACGATTACGCGGCGGGTCAAAGAAACGTTTGAGTTGGACGGCACGCTCGACGAGACCACAGAGGACACGCCGGTTCAAATCGACCGCAGCGCCTATTCCTGCATTCGCGACTTTGACGCCCTCGAAGACTGGATCGCCCGCGCCAAGGCGCAAGGCTATGTCGCCGTCGATACCGAGACCGATGCTTTAGACGCACATGAAGCTGGTCTGGTCGGGGTCTCCCTCGCGCTCAGGCCAGGCGAGGCGTGCTATATCCCGCTGGCGCATGTCGATCCCGACAGCGACCCGAGCGCCGCCTCCGGCGACATGTTCGGCGCCGATCCGCCGCGCCAGATCAATCAGGACCAAGCCCTACGCGCGCTCAAGGGGCTGCTCGAAGACGATTCGGTTCTCAAAATTGGGCATAATTTCAAATATGATGTCACCGTGCTCGCGCGCTATGGCATTCAAACGGCGCCGATGGATGACACCATGCTGCTCAGCTTTGTCATGCATGCGGGCATGCATAATCATGGCATGGACGAACTGTCAGAACGCTATTTCCACCACACCCCGCTCAGTTTCAAAGAGGTCTGTGGGACCGGCAAAAAGCAGATCACATTTGACCGCGTCCCGCTCGACCGCGCCACCGAATATGCCGCCGAGGACGCTGACATCACATTGCGCCTCTGGCTCGAAAGCAAAAAACGCCTGCACAGCGCGCACGTCACCACCGTCTATGAGACGCTCGAGCGCCCGCTGGTCTCGGTGCTGTCGGAGATGGAAGGCCATGGCATTAAAGTCGATCGCGATACGCTGTCGCGGCTGTCGGCGGAGTTCAATCAATCCATGGCCCGCCATGAGGCCGAAGCCTACGAACTCGCCGGGCGCGAGTTCAATCTCGGCTCGCCCAAACAGCTTGGCGAGATCCTATTTGATGAAATGGGCCTTGAAGGTGGCAAGAAGACCAAAACCGGCGCTTGGCAAACCGGCGCCGACATTTTGGAAGACCTTGCCGCTGAGGGTCATGATCTGCCGCGCGCAGTGATCAATTGGCGCACGGTCTCCAAGCTGCGCTCAACCTATACCGAAACGCTGCAACAGCAGATCAGCCCGCGCACCGGCCGCGTGCACACCAATTACGGCATGACCGGCGCGCAGACCGGGCGGCTTTCCTCGAATGATCCGAACCTGCAAAACATTCCGATCCGCACCGATGAGGGCCGTAAGATCCGTGAGGCGTTCATTCCAGAGCCAGGTCATGTTCTGATCAGCGCCGATTATAGCCAAATTGAGCTGCGCTTGCTGGCGCACATTGCCAGCATTGACGCCCTGAAAGACGCCTTCAATCAGGGCCTCGACATTCACGCGATGACCGCCTCCGAAATGTTCGACACGCCGATAGACGGCATGGACCCGATGATCCGCCGCCGCGCCAAAGCGATCAATTTCGGCATCATTTACGGCATTTCCGCCTTTGGCCTGGCGCGCCAACTCTCGATCCCGCGCGACGAAGCCGCGGCCTATATCAAGACCTATTTCAAACGCTTCCCCGGCATCAAAGCCTATATGGACGAGACCAAGAAATACGCCGCTGAACATGAGCGCGTCGAGACGATTTTCGGGCGCGTCCTGCATTTGAAAGGCATCAAAGCCAAAGGCCCGCAGCGTGGCTTTGCGGAACGCCAAGCCATCAATGCGCCGATCCAAGGCTCTGCCGCGGACATCATCAAACGCGCGATGATCCAAATGCCGGAGGCTCTGGAGCAGGCCGGCTTGAGCGCCAAAATGCTCTTACAAGTGCATGATGAACTGATCTTCGAAGCGCCTGAAGCAGAAGCCGAGACAACCATGAACGTGGTCCGTGAAACCATGGAACGCGCCCCGCTTCCCGCGCTCAGCCTCAGCGTGCCACTCGTCGTCGAAGCCGATACCGGCATGAACTGGGCCGAGGCGCACTAGGTCGGTGTCAGCGCTCTGAAAAATGCGGCTCATACAAGGCGCTAATATAGGCTGTGGCGCGTCGTAAAGATTGCAGCGGGCTATCGCCATAAATCACCGTTTCCCGGGTCCGGGTTGAGCCCGAGAGACTCATAATTGTCGCCCAGCTATTTCTTTCGCGATCGAATGCGGTTTCGACAAATTCGACAGATACATCCCCCTCAACGCCAATGTTGAACGGATCATCGTTTGCAGCTTTGATTTCACACTTCATTTTTCCGAGCTATCGCCAATCGGGCCCGGTCACGATATCGCAGTGTCTCAATCGGTTTTTTTTTGCCGCTGCCGAGACACTTTGGTCCGAGTGTGAAGGACAGCGGGTGCCTTGGCTTTAGCCTCACCGTGCGCCTCAAATCCCCACTTGGTTCCCACAGTTCATCCCTCGCGTTTCCCTTAGGCGGCGACAAGCAGTCTGAGGGCCTTTCTCCGGAGAGCATGGGAGTAAATCCTCAAACCTAGCATCCTGGATCTCGTCCGGACCATGACCCTTAATGGCCTTGGACCGCACCTTCCGTTAAGCGCTCCCCATGGCGCGCAGAGCGCGTCCGTGGGGTCCAGCATGGGATGTTAGCTGAGTGAGACCGGGAGAGACATGTTCGCTCTCGAGCTTGGCGGCAAGATCGGGTGCTGGACTGCCCAGACGAGCTGGGCAGAGCGTGAAGGAGAGAATGTCCTTTCACGCCACCCATTGCCCCGGCCACGGCCCGATGAGCCCGTTCGGCCAGGACCGGAAGGATAATGCGTTTGTGGCGGATGCGGTATTGGGGTGACGCTTAGGGTGCTTTGGGCGCAAAAAGCAGACTTTAGCTAAGCGGCAAAAAGCGCCCTGTTTAGGCCGCTCATTCACTCTGAGAAGATGCGGACTAGGGCTAAACGCAGACTATTGACATTGCTTCACCCTCGTGGACGACTATGGTCAAATGGTAGACTGGGGGTGTGTCTATGCTAGTGCGGTTTTCGTTTATCGTATCGATTTCAGCTTTGTCAGCGTGCGCAACCGTTGCGACCAGTCCTGAGTTATCAAAGCAAGAAATGATCGCTTCCGTTGAAAAACTATACGAACTTGAAAGCAGTTGTGGTGCGAGCGGTCAGGAATTGATTGACGCACCTGAAGCGACTTCATTCGGTGTCAACGCGTCAAGGATAGTCAGCAAGTCGAATAGGAATGCTGATGAGCGCGAAGACGAATTGTGCGCCGATGGCGGCGGCGTTGAATTCGCCCCCGATATTGCGGGCGTAAGGTTTTTGACGAGCGACGTCGCATTGTTGCATGGCATTTCAAGCTATCGAGAGATTGCGGGCGATGGATCGGTTCTTTTGGACGCAGCTTTCAACTTCACGCATGTGTTCCAGTTAATAGACGATCAGTGGAGGATTCAGCATACTCATGTGGCTCCACTGTTTCCCGAAGAGTGAACTTTTTCATATCTGTTGAAAGTGAAAGCAACATCCAGCTCAGCGGCTTTCTCTCGCCCCAGAACGGCCTCTGAGCGTGGGGCGGGAAACGCCCCGAAACGCACGCTGGCTTTCGAGTGACCATGTGCTCGCAGAGATTAAACTCCTGATAGATTAGTCTGTGACGCATAGACGTCGACGTCGGATCGATAGAATTAGAATCGACGCATATCTTGGAGAACTCTGTGAACGTTCGAACTCTCATCTTCGCATTTCTATCATGGTTTCTTGTTGCCTTTTCGGGGGTGAAGGCAGCCACTGCGGAACCAGCGCAGCTTGCGAACACGGAGACGTTTTACGTTGCGTCTGAGATCGTTGAAGATGAATTCTTCATAAAAGTTGCATACCCGCGTGACTATGCATCCAGCGGCAAACGTTATCCTGTACTGTACGTTACGGATGCAGAAACCAATTTTGGAGCACTTCAATATGTGGTTCAAAGATTGGCAAAAGATAAGCTCATACCTGAGTTGATCGTTGTCGGCATCGCATATGATACAAGCTATGAAGACTTCTATCGGTTGCGTGCCAGAGACTTACGACCGTCCATCCCAGATGATTCCGATTTCGATCTAGGTGGGCGTCCCGACGAGGGCCAGGCAGAGAAGTTTGCCGAGTTTCTAAGGCATGAATTATTCCCGAACGTCGACGCAAAGTATCGCACGATCCAAGGCGATCGTGCCTATTATGGACATTCGTATGGCGGTTTATTCGGGGTTTGGAACCTGATGTATGAAACAGACTTGTTCAACCGTTACGTGATCCTGAGTCCCTCACTATGGTGGGGAGAGCTTTGGTGGGGCCGCCCTAGAATAAGCCATGGTTATCACATCCTACCTGCACGAGCTGCAACCGACGGAACGCCGGAAAAAAATGCTCGCATATTCGTTGCATCGGGCGAGCTTGAGCCCAGGATTGATGAGCTGCAAGCCGATTGGGTTAAGTCAATACGTCCCTTGCTCGACCCGACTGTTGTGATGAAGGATATTATCTATGAGAACGAAACTCACCGCACGATCTTCGGGCGCGGTGTCATGGACGGACTTCGTCATGTCTATGACGATACCGACTGAGGCACTTAATCCAGCGGCGTAAATTCGCCCGATACTGTTGAAAAACTCTGGAAAATTCACTGATATCGCGTCCCCGCCGAATACAGACAGAATATGGTCTTTGAATTTGCGAGAGAAAATTTTTGCGGTTCTACTCAAATCAGCCAAATTTTGAGCTCAAAATAGTTTTTCAACAGAATTGCCCCAGACCGGTCGCTCGCAAGGTCCGCTCTTGCGAGCATTCCGTCATCAATCCCACAAGCGCAGTCCTCTATCCGCCTGTAATTCCAAGACTTCCTCTTCCTCAATCCCCACCCCCCGAAACGCCTGTATACTTCTCGTCATCTCCTCCTAAGGAAAGGCTTGTCCGGAACGGCTGGATAGAGGTGGGAGAGCGGCGG
>JBCBYJ010000150.1:0-5104 GCA_039815905.1 Pseudomonadota bacterium
GACGAGGCCAAGCGCACCCGCACTTTGGTGACCCCGGAAGGGGCGGCGCTCAACCTGAAACTCTCCACATTTGGGGAGCGGCTCGGCGCATTTATCTTGGATGTGGCGCTGCAATTCTTGCTGTTGTTGGCGATCGGTTTTGGGATCGCGTCAATTGCCCGAGCCTTTGGCTTTCAAGGCTGGCAAATTGCTATGGCGGTGGCGCAGATCATGATTTTCTTTGTCCGCAATTTTTACTTCATTTATTTTGAGATCGGCCGCAAAGCTTCAACGCCGGGCAAACGGGTGCTCGGATTGCGCGTCGCCGATCGCAATGGCAGCCGATTGACCGCCAATGCGGTCATCGCCCGCAACTTTCTGCGTGAGCTTGAATTCTTCTTGCCGCTATCGGTCTTGTTCAGCTTCGGCTCAGATGGTGTGGCGGGGTGGATCAATTGGCTCTTATTGCTCTGGTGCAGCGTGTTTGTCCTGTTTCCATTGTTCAATAAGGACAAATTACGGGTTGGCGACTTGGTCGCGGGCACCATGGTGATCCACGCGCCGAAAATCCAATTGCTGAAAGATATCGCGTCCGTGTCGCCGAAACGTGATCGCCCGGGCGGCATTCGCTTCACGCCAGACCAGCTGAAAGTCTATGGCATTCACGAGCTGCACGTTTTGGAAGATGTGCTGCGCCAATCGACGCCCGAAATTAAGCGAAATGTCGCCAATCGGATCGCCACGAAGATCGGCCATACGCCCGGTCCGGGCGAGTCTGACGTGATCTTCTTAGAGGCCTTCTATGCCAGCCTGCGCGGTCATCTAGAACAGCGCATGCTGTTCGGCGAACGCAAGGAAGACAAATATGATCGCCGTTAAGCGAGCCGGTCGGCGGCGATGCGGACGCGGTGCGCGGCATCTTTTCGCACAACCAAGTCGGCCTGATCGCGCAGCGGCGCGATGTGGTGTTCAAGATTGGGCAAATTGATCCCCGCCCAAACGGTTTTGGCGAAGTCGATCAATTGCGCTTCCGACATGTGCAAAAACTGCGCGTAAAAGCTTGTTGGATCGGTTTTCGCCGCGTGCCAGAAGCGCAAAAAGCGCTCCACATACCAGGTTTCAATATGCGCGAGCGCGGCGTCTAAATAGATCAGAATATCCGGCTCGTGCGGCGCTGGCGGGGGCGCGCCTCGCGGGACAAAGCCCACCCCTTCGAGGATCAGGATATCCGGGCGGTCAATCGTCCGAGTCAGCGCTGGATCTGGATCAAACGTGATATGGCTATAGCCTGGAAAATCCGTCGGTCCTTGGCGAACCGATGTGATCGCTGCCTGCATCGCGGCGCGGTCATAGGAGTCTGGAAACCCCTTGCGCTCAAACAGACCGTTCTCACGCAAATAGGCGGTGGTGAAGAGAAACCCATCCGTCGAGACCGTTTCAACCGAGAAGCCAGGGTCCAAGACTTGCTCTAAGTGTTTGGCGAATGTGCTTTTGCCCGACGCGACTGAGCCGGTCACGGCGATGACCAAACAGTCGGGGCCGGTGTGTCGAGGGCGGACCCGGTCCGCCACCGCTTCAATCCCGACCGTTAAAGGAAACTCTTGTGTCTGCAAAGGATCCTCCGCCGCCCGGCTTGATCGATCTCAGCAAAGCGCTCAAGGCGTGCCAAGAAAGGTCTCAAGCTGGGTCATAAAATCATTGAATTGATCATGATGGAGCCAGTGCCCAGCCGCCTCAATGACGCTGACAGTGGCATTCTGAAACGGCGCCAACCGGCCATCTTCTGCCGGATTGGAGGCCCAGCTATTGGCGCCGTAGACCAGCCAGGTCGGACACGTTATCTGACGCCAAAGCTGAACGAAATCGGCATGCGAGATGTCAGACGGCGAAAAGCCCAAGCCCGCCGGGTCATAGGCCCAACGAACAGTGCCGTCTGGATTGGTTTTGATCCCGGTTTGCGTGAGATGATGAATGAGGTCATCTGGCAAATGTTCAAAGGCCGCTTTCATGCGCGCCTCAGCCGTCGCCAAATCCGGCATGATCCGTGGGCCGCGGTCGGATAAGTTGCGGCGTTGCTCCATCCATTTCATCAGGCGCTGGGTCACCGATTCAGCTTGCCGCTCAGCAAGCATTTTTGGCGAGGGTCCCAGCCCTTCAATCGCCACCAATTTCTCAAGTCTATCTGGAAACAGGCCAGCATAACGCAGTGTGATATTGCCGCCGAGCGAGTGACCGATCAGCGTGAACCGCTGCAACCCCAAATGCTCGGCCAGGCTGGCCAGATCATAGACGTGATCCATGACACCATAATCGCCGTCGGTGACCCAATCGCTTTGCCCGTGGCCGCGCAAATCATGGGCGACGACCCGATACGTCTTGGCAAGACGCCCCGCCACACGGTCCCAGCTGCGCTTTTGATCGCGGCCGCCATGCACCAAGAGCAAAGCCGGGGCATCGACCGCGCCCCATTCGGCATAAGACAGGGTCAGGCGCTGCGAGGAAAATGTATCAATATGTCGGGGTTCACTCATGCCGGCTTAGCTAGTGGCTTTGGCGCCAACTGGCGAGTCCTGCTGCCGCGGAAACCTTGTAACTTCGCGAAACGCTTGCCACATGCCCGCCTTCGTTTTTATGGAGAGCGTTATGACGCCGTCCAATATCCCAATTGATGATTTTGTTGCTGGATTTAGCCCGCAAGGCCTGCCTGTGCGCGGGCGTGTCATTCGCCTATCCGAAGGCACGATCTCTCCGATCCTGAAACGCCATGCCTATCCCGATCACCTGGCTGAAATCCTCGGCGAGGCGGTCATGCTCTCCGCTTTGGTCGGCTCAGGCATGAAGTTTGACGGCAAGGTCTTAGCCCAGGCCGAAGGCGATGGTCCGGTGTCCATGCTGGTCGGCGAATATACCAAATCGGGCGGCCTGCGCGGTTATTCCAAACATGAGCCCGAGCGCTGGGCCTGGCTCAACAAAGTCAATAAAGGCGATAAACCGCATATGCCGCAATTGTTTGGGGCGATGGGGCGGCTCGGCTTGATGATTGTCTATGCCAATTCTGATCTCAAACCCTATCAGGGCATTGTGCCGCTCGAGAAAGGCTCGCTGGCAGAGTGCGCGGAAGACTATTTCCGCCAATCTGAGCAGGTAGATACGCGGCTGCGGCTGGCCCTCCACCGGGACGCGGCGGGCCAATGGCGCGGCGGCGGGATGATGATCCAAAAGATTGCGGGCGATCTCGCACGCGGCGACACTGAAGATGGCTGGCGCGAAGCCGAAGCCTTATTCGCAACGCTAACAGATGAAGAGCTGACGGACCCGGCTTTGCCAGCGGCAGATCTGGTCTATCGCTTGTTTCACGAAGGCGGCGTGGCCATGGACAGCGACGCCCAAGTCTTGGACGATATCTGCACCTGCAATCGCGAGCGCTTGGTCGGCACGCTGCAAGGCATGGCGGATGAAAGCTTGCGCGACATGGTTGAGCCCGATGGCACACTCAAAGTCGACTGTCAGTTCTGCGCGCGCAGCTATATTATCCCGATCGAAGACGTGACCCGCGCCACCAATTAAGCGGCCATCTGAGTCAGCGTTCCATTATATCTCGAATCTAAAAACTCGAACGCAAAATTTGACGGCGCATTAAGTTTTGGATGCAAAGGATGAGCCGCGGCGAGCAGCCTTTTTGGACTGTTTCCAAACAAGCGGGTCACGGTTCGGTTAAAATCATTTCCAGTTCGAAAGTGCCACCGGTCCCGCGCAGCACTGACGCTGCCGCGCACCAGCCGATTCTCCCAAATCTCAATCAGCGCTTTCGAGGCGCGCAAATACGTAGTGTAAGTCCGAATTCCGCCTAGCGGTTCAAACATCCGATAAAGTGAGGCACGAGAAACGCCAAATTTGCTTAATATGGTCGCTGAACCAAGCTTAGGCGAACTGAGGTTCGCGTGAATGAATCTCTGAATCTGACGAAATAGAAGCTCGCGCGCATGCGTACGGACATCTTCACGTTGGGGGTGAACGCCGAGCGCTATTTTGAAGCTCGATAGAAACCTCTCAACGGTGCGCTCTGGGATATGGGTGACCCCTGATTGCGCCGCGAGGAAGAGCGAGTCCCATTCCGCATGCACGATTTTGCCAATGGCGGAGTAGGGATAGATTTTATTTAAACGATCCTTCCCAAAGGACAGTCCAATAAAGGCTCTTGGCACATAGATTTCTTGAATCTTTAGAGCTGTGCTAATTGATTTACCGATCTCGACCGGGTCGGAGAGTTCAATTGGTCCCGGCGCAGAAAGGTATTCGCCACTAGCATAGTCACCAGACTCAAAACCTTCCACAACTTTCTTGAATCCAATCAAGGCGCCGCGATTCTCCAGATGCACGCGTTTCGTTTCGAAGATAAACGGGGCAACATCGATAATTGACAGCATGCACGGCCCAATTTGCCAAGACTCTGCGAGAAGCGAAGACCGATCCGGCAGAACATTTAACGGGGTCGCGTCCCAAGCCTGCGCTGTCAGGGCCATATATTCGTCTAGGCCCATATCATGTGTCTCCTGGGCGACCGTATAGGCCGCGCGGCGATCGGACAGATCAATCGATTCCATCATGCTCAAAATGTTCCCCTTGGCCTGCCTCAGTCAGGCGCAATCGCTCAATTTTTTAAACCCAGAGTCGCTAAACGCTCGATGGCATTCTATTCGTTAACCATAGGTTGGTCGGAATGTCATTATCCTGGTGTCTCAAAGTTATCATCATGTCTCAAGCCTTAAGGTCAGCGAATGCGGTCTACTTTGAGCGAATCGACCTTCTCGTGCTACACTCTCAAAAAAGGACGCATGCATGAGTGAACCTGCCGCTTTGAGCCTTGATGGATTCCTGCCCTATCGCTTGTCGGTTTTGTCGAATGCCGTGTCGCGAAAGATTGCCGACATTTATGAACGAGAGTTCGATCTGTCGGTCTGGCAATGGCGGATTATCGCGGTGGTCGGGGAACGCGAAGGCCTGACGAGCACCGAAGTGGCGCAGCGCACGCTGATGGACAAACCAACGGTCAGCCGCGATAATCCGCCATTGCCAGACCGACAGATCGAACTCTCGTTCATAAATGTCGGCAATCTTTCGCGAC
>JBCBYJ010000151.1:0-5090 GCA_039815905.1 Pseudomonadota bacterium
ATTGCGCGGCGCCCGAACGCGCCGCCGAGCAGCACATTATGGACGGTCACTTTGTCCGTCTTCACATCCATAGCGTCGGCAATTTCATTGCGCACGGCGAGTGGGTTTTGCAGGCCGGACCAGAGATCAATCTGTCCCTCGCGAACCCAAGCGGTCGCATTGAGCGGTTCCATCGCCGCATGGGCCAAGAACGGAACAGTATACTCGGCCTCATAAATGCGCGCCGCCTCTGCCTCCGCGCGTCGGACATTGCCGAGCGTGACATCCGCTTGGCCTTTATCGCCGACGTCGGCCATGGCGGTTCGCATCCGCGCATAAATATCACTTTGATGGAGCGTCTCAGCGCCGGTTTGCGACCAGCGGATATCGACTTGGCGCAACGCGTTCTCAGCTTGCCAATAGCCATCGGCGACCACGGCAACAAAGCTGCCTTTGTCCAAAATTTTGATCACGCCAGGCATGTCTTCGGCGTGTGTTGAGTCAAGGCCGGTCGTTATTGCGCCCAAGACGGGCGGGCCCATGACGGCGGCATATTTCAGTCCTGGCAAATCGACATCAATGCCGAACTCTGCGGTGCCATCGGTTTTGGCTGGAATGTCAAAGCGAGGCAGCGAGCGCCCCATCAGCGTGTATTGCTCGACGGTTTTCAGCTTTGGCTGCGTCGGCGGCGCATAGGCACCTGCGGCTTCGGCAAAATGAGCATAAGGCTCTGATCGCTGGCTCGCATCATGGTGCACATAGCTATTGGCGGTGCGCAGCTCGCGGGCCGGGACGTCCCAGGCTTTTGCCGCCGCTTTGACCAGCATCTCGCGCGCCGCAGCGCCCGCAATGCGCATGCCGCCCATGCCGGTAAAGCGCACCGCTGTGCTGCCGCCGGTGATCTGCAAACCCATAGACTGAGCAATCCGCATAAAGCCGCCATTCAGCGAATCCTGGACGAAGCCCGGGACTTTTGTGTCGCCCATGAGAAATTCGCGTCCGAGCGGATAATTGGCATAGGCCTCATGCGCTGGGGCTTGTTCAAAGGTGACCGTCTGCCAATCGGCATCCATTTCATCGGCCAACATTTGCGCCATAGAGGTGAACACGCCTTGGCCCATCTCACTGTGCGGGACGATCGCAGTGATTGTATTATCCGGCGCAAGCTTGACCCAGACATTGACCAGTGTCTCGCCGTCTTTGGTCATCATGCCCGCCAGTTTCGGCGCGCGATGCCCTTCACGAATGCCAACGCCGACGGCCAAGACTCCGCCGCCTAAGACACCGGCGGCGATAAATCCTCTTCGAGTCCATTTTCCCATGGTCGATCCCCTTACGCGCTGGCAGCTGATTTGATGGCGGCGCGGATCCGGCCATAGGCCCCGCAGCGGCAAATATTGCCGCGCATGGCGGCATCAATGTCAGCATCGGTCGGATTGGGTGTATCGCGCAAGAGCGCGACCGCCGACATGATCTGACCCGACTGACAATAGCCGCATTGTGGCACTTGATGCTCGATCCAAGCGGCTTGAACTTTGTGCTGGGTGCCATCGTCTGCGGCGACCCCTTCAATCGTCGTAATCTCGGCCCCGTCAGCCGCGGCCAACACCGTCGAGCAAGACCGCACCGGCGCCCCATCCAGATGAATTGTACAGGCCCCACATTGGGCGATCCCGCAGCCAAACTTGGTGCCGTTCAGCCCCAATTGTTCGCGCAAGACCCAAAGCAGCGGTGTGCTCGGATCTGCATCTACGACCGCCTCTGCTCCGTTAACTCTGAACCGTGTTTCCGCCATGGTCGTCCCTTACCATTGAATGATTTGTATATCGTTCAATACACGCAGTCTGGACGGTCGCATAGTAAATTCTGACTTCGGTCCGCAAAAAATCTGCCCGGAGCGCCGCCGCTGGCCCGTCATCCGAGCATTGCCAGCCGCGCCCACCGCTATAAGAGGACTGAAATGACTGAACTGACCCTGTTTTCGACCCGAATTGCCTGCCAGGCCCTGCCGAGCGAGGCCTTGTTAGAGGCGCTCTTAGAGGCCGTTTGGATGATTGAAGACGGCGACACAGCGGGGCATGATTGGTGCGAGCGAGAAGGGTATCCGGGCTATACATCATATGCCTCCTTAGACGACCTGCCAGACCGCGCGCCGGCTTTTGCCGACTTGGTCGCGGTGTTGGACACGCAGGCGCGTGCCTGTGCGGACGCACTATTTTGGGACCTCGGCACGGCCCGACTGACCTGTGACAGTCTGTGGATCAATATCCTCGGTGAAGGCGGCTATCATTCCGGACATATCCATCCCAATAGTGTGCTGTCTGGCACGTGTTATTTGGCGATGCCGGACGGCGCTGGGCGGCTCAAATTTGAAGATCCGCGCTTGCCGATGATGATGGCCGCGCCGCCGCTAAAACCCGATGCGCCAGAGGCTGCCGGTCGGTTTCACTATGTGGACCCAAAACCGGGCCAAGTGCTGTTTTGGGAAAGCTGGCTACGTCATGAAGTGATGATGAGCCAAACCGAAGAGCCGCGCATTTCGATCAGTTTCAATTACAGCCTGGTCGAGACCGTTTGATCCCCCCGCCGGATCAATCCGCCTGAATGACGGAATAGCTGCGATTGGTCTCAACAATTTTAAGTCGAATGCCGCCCATGACATTCTGATAGAGAATGACCTCGGCGGGCAGCGAGCTTGGGGCTCGGATCGGCTCGATTTGCAACTGTCGCCAGACATAGCCTTCTTCTGTGGTGAAGAAATGTCGGCCAATCTTATTGCGCTGAATGCGGGTCATCGTGGTTTGGAACTCGTCCGGGTCAGCTTCAGCATCGTCGCCCCCAAGGCGCAGGCGCGGCATCCAAGACGGCAATAGCGATCCGCGTTCAATCGGCGCTTCGGTGGCGGTGGCCGCGGCTTGCTGAACCGGCGCATCCGTTGCGACCGGAACTGGCGCTGGCGCGCTCGGAGTCTCAGCCAGGACCGGCGCTTCGACGCCAGCGCTCGGCGCCGCATCAGCGACGGCGCTTGGCTGCGGCACTGGCGCAGGGGTTGCTTCGGGCGCGACCGCGGCAATCGGGGCGGTGAGGACCGTGGACAGCTCCATCGCGGCGGCTTCAAAACAGGCCAGACGTTCGAGCGAGTCGGCGACGTTTTGACAGGCGACCACTTTTTCCGAACTGGCGCGCAAGTCTTGCGCGAGGGCTGGCGCTGATACAATCAGCGCTGCCATCGAAATAGATAGCAATGGTTTCATCATAATCTACGGGCTCTCTCGTCCTCAAACTCGCAAGAACTAAAGCATTGCCGATTGCGTTCGCCAAGGCGAAATGTCTGCTTGACGTGTTGGCCGCGATCCTGCACGGGCTGCGCCACAGATCAATAAGCAGGGCCTCCTCCCATGGACATTTCTAAAATTATCTCCGGACAGAACCCCCCAGATGACGTGAACGTGATCGTCGAAGTCCCGCTTGGGGGCGACCCGATCAAATATGAAATCGACAAAGATTCAGGCGCGATGTTTGTTGACCGCTATCTCTATACCGAGATGCGCTATCCGTGTAATTACGGCTTTGTCCCCCACACGCTGAGCCTGGATGGCGACCCGATTGACGTCATGGTGGTTGGCAATCGTCCGCTGGTGCCTGGCAGTGTTGTGCGGGCGCGTCCGGTCGGCGTTTTAATGATGACCGATGATAAAGGCCCGGATGAGAAGATCCTTGCCGTTCCGCATCCCAAATTGACCGCCTATTATGATAAGATCGCGACCTATCATGATCTGCCGGACATTCTGGTGCAAAAGATCACCCACTTTTTCACCCACTATAAGGATCTCGAAAAGGGCAAATGGAGCCAAGTCGAGAGCTGGTCTGGGGTTGAGAAAGCCCGCGAACTGATCGCACAAGCGCTCGAGCGCGCCTAAACCAATCGCTAAAAGCGACCCGGTCGCAACACTTCGACATCGGTCAAAGTGACAATCCCGATATGTGAGCCGAGAATATTACTAATCTCGGTCATCGCGCCGCGGACTTTTTCTTCATCGCCAATCGAGATGATGACGACCATGTCGCCGCTGGCGGACAGGTCGGTATCGCGGCTCCAGCGCTTGGAATTGCCAAAGCCCGCCATCGCCGGAAGCACGGTATAGCCCGTCATGCCGGCCGCTTCGAGCACCCGGCAGGCGCGCTTATGCGCCATACGTTCAATGATCAGTTCAATGCGAAGATACTTGCTCATGGCTTATCCCTGTCCGTTAATCAGCAAGGCGAGATAGATATAAGTCGGAATGCCGATGGTCACATTAAACGGAAATGTCACGCCCAGCGACAAGGTCAAATAGATCGACGGTTTGGCTTCCGGCAAGGCCAAGCGCATGGCCGCCGGAACCGCGATATAAGAGGCCGAAGCCGTGAGCGTAATGAGCAATGCGGCATCGCCAGGCGGCATGCCCAAGACAAGCGCAAAGCCGGCTGCAATCGCCGCTGCGATGAGCGGCATATAGAGCCCAAACCCGACCGTCATAACGCTCAGTTGACGCCAGCCTTGGCGCAAGCCGCGCCCCGCTGAAAGACCCATGTCCAACAAAAACAGGCACAACACCCCTTGGAACAAATCGACAAAGAAGGGCTGGACCGTCGCGGTGCCCTGTTCGCCGGCAATCCAGCCAATGGCGAGCGCGCCGACCAGAACGACAATCGATGCGTTCAAGAACACTTCGCGCACCAGCTCCCCCTGTTCTGACCCAGCGACATGCGCCGGTGCACGCCCAGGACCGCGAGAGGCTAAGACTAAAGCGGTAATGATGGCCGGCGTTTCCATCAGCGCCGCCACCGCCACCAAATGCCCGCTGCTATCCAGTCCGGACAGGCGCACGGCCTCGGTTGCTGCAACAAAGGTGACGATCGATATCGACCCATAATGCGCCGCCGTCGCGGCCGCATCAATGCGATCGAGCTTGGTCGTAATGCGCAGCAAAATGAAAGCGATGATCGGAATTAAAAAGGATAAGACAATGCCCGCGAGCAGCACCAATAAGACCTCTAATGTGAGCGGGTTTTTCGACATCTCGACCCCGCCCTTGAGGCCGATCGCCATCATCAAATAGATCGCCATG
>JBCBYJ010000152.1:0-4992 GCA_039815905.1 Pseudomonadota bacterium
CTGTTAGACTTGGAAGCGGCGGCGCGGGCCGAACGCCGCGGGCTTTGGGCGACGTCGCGCTTTACCGTCTTTGACGCCTCTGAGCTGACCGAACCGCCTGCGGGCTTTTACTTTGTGAACGCCCGCCTCGGGCCAATTGTTCCGCTTGCGGAAGAGGTCCGGTTTCCACCCGCCTGTCGGCGCGTCTTGGAAGACGCCGCTTTGGTTTTAGACGTGCGCCGCGATGCGCGCACCGCGTGTGGATTGCCAGACGGCGTGTCGGTGTTGGTGCGGGGATATGTGTCTGACGGATTGCTCGATCTTACCTATCCGCGCCATTTGCAAGAACGGCCTGATATTGAGTGAGGCTGCGTCAGGATTAGCCCGCAATATATTGCGCGCCATTCACCGTCATCGTCGCGCCGGTAATGAAGGCGGCCTCGTCGCTGGCGAGATAGGCGCACATCGAGGCAATCTCTTCGGCTTTGCCGAGCCGTCCGACGGGGATGGTCGAGATGATGCTTTCTAGCACGTTCTCCGGCACCGCGCGGACCATCTCTGTATCAATATAGCCAGGACAGACCGTGTTCACGGTAATGCCTTTCTTTGCGCCTTCTTGCGCCAGCGCCTTGGAGAAACCGATCAGTCCAGCCTTGGCGGCGGAATAATTGACCTGCCCAAACTGGCCCTTTTGGCCGTTAATGGAAGAGATATTGATTACCCGGCCAAAGCCGCGCGAACGCATGCCGTCCCAGACTTGCCGGGTCACGTTGAAGGCTGAATCGAGATCGACAGAGATGACTTTTTGCCACTGTTCCAGGCTCATCTTATGAAACGGCGCGTCCCAGGTGATGCCGGCATTATTAACGACCACATCAACCGGGCCAAGCTCGGCCTCAATCTGCGCGAGACCCGCGCCGACGGCGTCAAAATCTGCGACGTCGAATTTGTAGCATTTGACGCCGGTTTCGTCGGCGCACAAAGCGGCAGCTTCGTCATTTCCGCCATAATTGGCGGCGACGGTGAAGCCAGCGGATTTCAATCCAACGCTAATGGCGCGTCCGATTCCGCGTGTGCCCCCGGTTACCAGTGCCGTTCTAGACATGTTGTGTCCTCTTGCTATGCTGCGCAGCATAAAATTTGCTGCAACTGCTAAATTCGATGTAAGCACGTCTATGCTAGACGTCACAATCGGACTTTCGTCGGCCTTTAGAGTTTACCAAAGTCTATGAGAGATACGAGCAATAAATTGGCATACGTGCTATGAAAGGGCCAAACATGGCGAAATCAAATGGCGCCGCGGGCACTGTCATCATCAAGAAATATGCGAATCGGCGCCTCTATGACACGTCGACATCGGCTTATGTGACGCTGGATCACTTGTCGGATCTGGTGCGACGGGAAGTGGATTTTGAAGTCGTCGATGCCAAGTCCGGCGAAGACCTGACCCGGCAAGTCCTGACGCAAATCATTTTTGAAAAAGAGAATAAGGGCGAAGGGGCCTTGCCGGTCAATTTCTTGCGCAAGCTGATTGGCTTTTACGGCGCTGGGTCGCAGAAATTTCTGCCCGCTTGGCTGGAAATGAGCATGAACAGTTTTGCCGAAAGCCAAGAGCGCTGGACCAAAACGATCGGCACAGCGAGCCCATTTTCTTTGATTGAGAAACAAGCCCGCGCGAATATGGAAATGTTCGAAAATACGGTCCGTCTCTTCACGCCTGGCCTGAGCGCCAAAAAGTCGACCCGCGCACAGGGCAAGCCCTCTGATCTGACCGAAGATACAGTCGACTTGCTGCGCGCGCAGATGGCCGCGATGCAAGAGCAACTCGAAGCGCTGTCACGCAAACATTAGGCCGCGCTCAGTTGAGCGGCAAAACCGTCAGGACTTCGCCAATACCCTGCTGGTGCAGTAAGGCCGCGCATGTGGACTGGCAAGAAACGGCATAGGCCGCTGGACCCCCGGTCCAAGGATCATGGGTTTCGATCTTGGTCACGGGATTGACCATGTCCGTCAAATTCGCGGCGCCGCTCAAATACTCAACCACCGTGACTTGTAACGCGTCAACGCTGGTGCCGTTTAAGCTCAGTTTTTGCGCGTCCGCATCCCAGCTCAGGTCCGGGATTGCTGTGTCCCGCAAGGCCATCCGCTTTGAGATATTGCGGCGAATGTCGCGCTTGCGGGTGCCCGGACATTCCTTGGCACCATCATAAAAGGATTGCGGCGTGTAAGGCGCACGCAGAGACAGACGGTCAGTATAGGCCATTTGCCGGTTCTTGGCCGCAGGCATCGCCATCGGGTCCGGATCGCCGAGATAGTCCCAATAATTCACAGTCCAGGTGAGGATGAAGACATCGTCGCGCTCGGCTTCGATCTGTTTCATCGTCCGATGCGCTTTGGGGCAAGCCGGGCAGTTTTGATTGGCGAAAAGCTCAACCAAAACAGGCCGATCGGCTTCGGCCACAGCGCTGCCAATCGTGGACGCAGCAAGGGCAAAAAGAGCGAAGACGCGGATCATGAGGGCCTCATAACCGTTTCTTCGCCGACTTGGAATTCACGTGGCTGTGAGAACTGCGTTATGCCGCCTCATTTGCCAGATTACGCAGCACATAATGCAAAATGCCGCCATTGCGATAATAGTCGAGCTCATTGTCGGTATCGATGCGGACTGTGGTCGTCGTGGTCAAGGTGGAGCCATCGGCTTTGGTGATCTGAACGTCGACCCGTTGGCGCGGCTTGATGCTGTTAATGCCCTCAATCGTGACTTCTTCATCGCCTTTCAGGCCGAGCGCCTCCCAGGTGACGCCCTGGTCAAACTCAAGCGGCAAGACGCCCATACCGATCAGGTTGGAGCGGTGAATGCGTTCAAACGAGCCGGCGACCACGGCTTTCACGCCGAGCAAGACCGTGCCCTTTGCCGCCCAATCGCGCGAGGAGCCATTGCCGTACAAATTACCGGCAAAGACGACCAGCGGCACGTTCTTTTCCATATAGCGCATGGCCGCATCATAGATCGGCATCCGGTCTCCGCTTGGGTGATGGATCGTCACGCCGCCTTCAACGCCAGGCACCATTTGGTTCTTGATCCGGATATTGGCAAAAGTGCCGCGCATCATCACTTCATGATTGCCACGGCGCGAGCCGTAGGAGTTAAAGTCGAAAACGCTGACCTGATTGCCTTGCAGATATTCCCCGGCGGGGCTGGAGGCTTTGATCGATCCGGCTGGTGAGATGTGGTCGGTCGTGATCGAGTCGCCGAACAGAGCCAAGACCCGGGCTTTGTGGACATCGGATGGCGCTTCAACATCGCCAGTCATACCGTCAAAGTAAGGGGGGTTCTGCACATAAGTCGAGCCGAGAGGCCAACCATAGGTTTGGCCGCCGCTGACCTCGATTTCTTGCCACTGCTTGTCGCCTTTGAAGACGTCAGAATAGCGCTCGGCAAACATTTGCGGGGTAACGCATTCGGCCATGATCTCAGCGATCTCATGCGAGCTCGGCCACAGGTCTTTCAAATAGACATCATTGCCGTTTTTGTCCTGCCCGAGCGGCTCTGTTGTGATGTTGATCTTGAGCGAGCCGGCAATCGCATAGGCGACCACCAAAGGCGGAGAGGCGAGGTAATTGGCTTTGATGTCTGGGCCAATCCGGCCTTCAAAATTGCGGTTTCCAGAGAGCACTGAACACGACACCAAATTCCCGTCAGAGATCGCTTTTGCGATTTCAGGCTGTAGCGGGCCAGAGTTTCCGATACACGTCGTGCAGCCATAACCAACCAGGTTGAACCCGAGTGCGTTCAAGTCTTTGGTGAGATCGGCTTTGTCGAGATAATCAGTGACAACTTGCGAGCCGGGGGCCAGCGAGGTTTTCACCCAAGGCTTGCGATCGAGGCCAAGCGCCGCGGCTTTGCGCGCGACCAATCCGGCCGCGATCAAAACGCTCGGGTTTGACGTATTGGTGCAAGACGTGATCGCCGCAATAAAGACATCGCCATGCGTGACAGAAAAGTCTTCGCCTTCAACTTGAACCGTGGTCGCATCATCCGCCGAGGTGCCAAATTCATTGACCATGGCCTCTGCGAACCGGGTGTCGGCTTCCGACAATAGGACTTGGTCCTGGGGGCGCTTAGGTCCGGAAATGCTGGGCATGACGGTTGAGAGATCAAGTTCAATCGTATCGGTAAAGACCGGGTCGGCCATATCTGGGCGCCAGTAGCCTTGGGCTTTCGCATAGGCTTCCACTAAGGCGATCCGGTCGGCATCGCGGCCGGTATTTGTGAGATATTTAATTGTGTCTTGATCGACGGGGAAGAAGGCACAGGTTGAGCCAAATTCTGGCGACATGTTTGACAAGGTCGCTTGGTCTTCCAGGGTCAGATTGGAGAGGCCGGGTCCAAAGAATTCCGTGAACTTGGCGACCACACCATAATCGCGCATCATCTTGGTGACGGTCAGAACCAGATCGGTCGCGGTGGCGCCCTCTGGCAGTTTGCCAGTCAGTTTAAAGCCGATCACTTCGGGGATCAGCATTGAAACGGGTTGGCCGAGCATGGCCGCTTCGGCTTCAATCCCGCCGACGCCCCAACCGAGGACAGAGAGACCGTTAATCATGGTCGTATGCGAGTCGGTTCCGACGCAGGTGTCCGGATACGCGATCGTCTCGCCCTCAACCTCTTTGGTCCAAACCGTCTGGCCGAGATATTCGAGATTAACTTGGTGGCAGATGCCGGTGCCGGGCGGCACGACGCGGAAGTTTTCAAACGCCGTCGAGCCCCAGCGTAAGAATTCATAGCGCTCTTGATTGCGCTCATATTCAACATCGACATTTTTCTTGAAACTGTCGGGGCCTGCAAAATTGTCGACCATGACAGAATGGTCGATCACCAAGTCGACGGGCACTTGCGGATTGATCGCTTGTGCGCTGGCGCCAAGATTTTCCGCTGCATCGCGCATCGCGGCGAGATCCACCACAGCAGGTACGCCGGTAAAATCTTGCATCAGCACGCGCGCTGGGCGG
>JBCBYJ010000153.1:0-4934 GCA_039815905.1 Pseudomonadota bacterium
CTGACCGCCGAAACTTGCCGTTTGGCGCGCGACACGCTGACGCCGGAGCAAGTCGGCCAGTGCGTCGCAGGCGAGCTGGCAGCGATCCGCACCGGCCTGACGGCGACCGCATCCATCTTCTTGATCGGCGCGGCCTTCTTCTGGCTTGCGATGTCGACGGTCGACCATGATCTTGCAAAATTGCGGGAGGCCTAAACCCAGCCGTTCAAACCCTTAAGCCCCCAAGTCTCCAATAGCGCTCAATAGAAAGCGCCCAAACCATAAAGAGACGGGCGGGACTGATACAAATACTCGAGGAGGACGAGGTGTCAGACGCTGCAACCATCCCTGCACAAGGGACACAGACCGACCAGAGTGAAGGCTATGGCAGCTCAGGCTATCGCGCCTATGTGCTCTTTGCGCTCATCGTTGTTTACACGTTCAACTTCATCGATCGGACGCTAATTGGGGTTCTCGGCGAACCGATCCGCGAAACGTTTGGGCTCTCTGATACGGCGATCGGGCTGCTCTCTGGTCTCGCCTTTGCCTTTCTATACACCTTGCTCGGCATTCCGTTCGCGATGCTAGCAGAGCGCAAGAACCGAACCACGATCATCGCCTTAGCCATGGCTGTGTGGAGCGGTATGACGGTGCTTTGCGGCATGGCCCAGAGCACGTTTCAATTCGCGCTGGCCCGGGTCGGGGTGGGGATTGGTGAAGCGGGCTGCTCGCCGCCCTCGCATTCGCTGATTTCAGACTATTTCCCGCCAGAGAAACGCTCTTCGGCATTGGGGATATTTGCGCTTGGCATTCCGATCGGATCGATGTTGGCGGCGCTTGGCGGCGCGTGGATTGCGAGCCAAGCGACGCTGAATTGGCGCGACGCGTTTATCTGGATGGGATTGCCCGGCGTGATTGGCGCGTTGATTTTCAAAATGACCGTGAAGGAGCCACCGCGCGGATATTCTGACCCGGGCGGCGCTGAAGCCGCCGCCGCGCGGCAAATGCCTTCGCCGTTCAAAGTGTTTCCCGTCGTGTTCAGCAAGCCGACGTTTTGGCACGTCTCTTTAGGCGGCGCGATGGCCTCATTCGCGGGCTATGGCATTGGTCAATTTGTGGCACCGTTCTGGATGCGCGTGCATGGCTTCGACTTGATGACGGCGGCGCTGATTTATGGCGGCGTGCTCGGCATTTCCGCAGGCATTGGCACATTCGGCTCCGGGATCGTCGCGGATCGGCTACGGACGCGACATCCAAATTCGGACAGTTGGCTGCCAGCGCTCGGCTTGGCCATGGCCTTTCCTCTGGCCATTCTCGGCTATAATTCGATGAGCTATTCCAGCGGGGCGACAGCGGTCTGGATCGCGGTGCCATTGCTCGCGGTCGCGGCGGTCGTGCGCTATTCCTACCTGGCGCCAATGTTCGCTGTCACGCAAAAACTGGTCGAGCCGAGAATGCGGGCGACTGCCGCAGCCATTATGCTGTTCATCGTCAATATGATTGGCTATGCCGCTGGCCCGCCGGTTGTTGGCTGGATGTCAGACCAAGGCACGCGTTGGCAATTGAGCCAATTGGAAGCGCCGATCACGTCCGGCCAATGCGGCCAGGTCGAGCAATCCTTAAAGGCCGCGCGCGACGGTATAGAGGGCGCAATTTCCGGCACGGATCTCGAAGAGGCGATGGCCTTGAACGCCAATTATTGCGCGCCCTCGCGATCCACCGGCGTGCGCTGGGGCGTGAGTTTTGGCGCGCTCTTCTTCCTCTGGGCGGCTTTGCATTTCCTTTTGATGGGCCGCAGCATGCAGCGTGACCTATGGACCGACAGCGAGGCGACCAGTACAGCCTAGCCTATGGCGGTTTATACAAGCGTTTCTGACGATCAGTTGGCGAGCTTCCTGAGCGAGTATGCGCTTGGGCAGGCGGTCGCGTTTAAGGGCATTGCTGAAGGCGTTGAGAATTCGAATTATTATCTCGAAACCACGACCGGACGGTTCATTCTGACGCTGTTTGAGAAGCGCGCGAATCCGCAGGACTTGCCTTATTTTATTGCACTGAAACAGCATCTGGCGGCGAACGGATTTTCCTGCCCGCTACCAGTCTCCGGGACAGATGGAACAGCCTTGCGCACGCTGGCCGGTCGACCCGCCGTGATCATCACGTTCTTGCAGGGCTTGTCGCCAAAAGTTCCAAACGCCGCGCAATGCCGTCAACTTGGCGCCGGGCTTGCGCAGTTGCATGCCGCCGCGTCGGATTTTGCAATGACGCGCGCCAATGATCTCGGCCCGGTCGGGTGGCCGGCTTTATGGGCAGGACGCGCGGCAGAGGCGGACGCGCTCCAGGCCGGTTTGGCGGATAAGATCGCGCAAGACTTTGCAGCGCTCGCGCAGGTCGACGCGATGTTTGACGCGCTGCCACAAGGCACCATCCATGCCGATCTGTTCCCAGACAATGCTTTCTTTCTCGGCGATACGTTTTCGGGCGCAATCGATTTTTATTTCGCCTGTACCGATGCGCTGGTTTATGATCTGGCGATCTGCATCAATGCCTGGGCGTTCGAGCCGGATGGGTCTTTCAACTACTCAAAAGGCACAAACCTGATTGCGGGTTATGAGCGTGTTCGCGCCCTCTCAGCGGCCGAGCGCGCCGCCTTTCCCCTGCTCTGCCGCGGCGCCGCTTTGCGGTTTTTCCTGACCCGCTTGGTCGACTGGACGAGCACCCCGGCGGAGGCTTTGGTGAAACCTAAAGATCCGCTCGAATATGCCGCCTGTCTGCGCTTCCATCGCACCGCCTCGAAAATAGCGGACTATGGCGGCTAAGGCCTCTCCCTAAGTCACCAATAGACAGAGGAAACCGTACAGTTAGTCTCTGGACGAAACACGCCGATCAGAAGCGGCCAAACTGAGGCTGAAGGAGGAAACCAGCCATGCACCCATCGCTCCATGCGCAAACGACACCTGACAAAGCCGCTTATATCATGGCCAATAGCGGCGAGACCGTCACCTTTGCCGAGCTTGATAAAAGGTCCAATCAGATTGCGCATGCGTTTCGAACGCTTGGCCTGAAGCAAGGCGATACTCTGGCGATTTTTGCAGAGAACAGTGCCCGCTATTTCGAAATCTGTTGGGGCGCGCAGCGGGCCGGGCTGTATTTTGTCGCTATCTCATCGCGGCTGACCACACCGGAAGTTGAATATATTATCAAAGATAGCGGCGCGCGCTTATTGATTGCTTCGGCAAGCTTGAAAACCGTCGCCGCCGAAATGATCGCTGTCACGGCGCTTGATGCCTATTGGTCAATTGACGGGCTGATCTCAGGCTATGAGCCGCTGGAAGGTGTGCGCGCAGGCATGCCTGAACACCCGATTGCGGATGAGCGGGCCGGGTCAGACATGCTGTATTCGTCTGGCACAACAGGACGGCCCAAAGGCATCCGCCCGCCTTTGCCAGAAGACCCGGCCATTGATGGCACCAATGCTTTGACGATGATTGCTCAAGCCCTGTTCAAGGCAGGCCCAGACGGCACATATCTGTCGCCTGCACCGCTCTATCACGCGGCGCCGCTGCGCTATTGCATGGCGATGACCAAGTTTGGCATGACGCTGATCATTATGGAAAAGTTCGACGCCGAAGACTTCCTCGCTTTGATCGAAAAACATCAAGTCACGCATACGCAATTGGTCCCGACCATGTTCGTGAAGATGCTCAAACTGCCCGAAGATGTCCGCCATAAATATGATGTCTCCAGCTTGACGAAGGCCTTGCATGCGGCGGCGCCCTGCCCGGTCCCTGTCAAAGAGCAGATGATTGCGTGGTGGGGCCCGGTGATTGAAGAATATTATGCGGGCTCAGAAGGCAATGGCATGACTTGGGCCAATTCAGAGCAATGGCTCGCTCATAAAGGCACCGTTGGCATTCCGATTTATGGCGAGCTGCACATTTGCGATGAGGCCGGCGATGAAGTGCCTGTCGGTGAAGAAGGGCAAATCTATTTTGGCGGCACGCCCGCTCCAACTTATCATAATTCGCCCGAGAAATCGAAAGGCGCGCTCAATCCCAAACACCCCGATTGGTCGTCGCTCGGCGATGTTGGCAAAGTCGATGCGGACGGCTTTTTGTATCTGACCGATCGCAAAGCCTTCATGATCATTTCTGGCGGCGTCAATATTTACCCGCAAGAGGCGGAGAATATTCTCATCACGCATCCGTCCGTTGCCGATGTCGCCGTGATTGGGGTGCCGAATGAAGAGTTTGGCGAAGAAGTCAAAGCCGTGGTGCAACCCATGGACGGTTTGGTCGGAACGCCAGAGCTTGCCGAGGACTTGTTGGCCTTTTGCCAAGAGCGACTGGCGAAAATCAAATGCCCTCGCTCGGTCGACTTTGACCCCGCTTTGCCGCGCCATCCGACCGGCAAGCTTTACAAGCGGCTCTTGCGCGACCGCTATTGGGGCAACAAAGACAGTCGCATCGTTTAAGGTAGCGCTTGCACAAACCAAACCTAACCCTCAAATATCATTGTATAAATAAATCCTCGGGAGGAATACATGGCTGACCCAAAATCCGTACAATATGCAGATCTCGAAAGTCTGGTGGGACAAACCCTCGGACCATCGGACTGGTTCGAAGTCGATCAATCGCGCATCAATACGTTTGCTGACGCGACCGGCGACCATCAATGGATCCATGTCAATGAAGAGATGGCCAAACAAATGCTCGGCTCGACCATTGCACATGGCTATTTGACCTTGTCCTTGATTCCAATGTTCGGGCCGCAAGTTCTGAGTGTCGATGGCGTGACGCGCGGCATCAATTATGGTGCCAATAAAGTGCGCTTTACGAATATGGTGCCAGTCGATTCAAAGCTGCGCATGACCCAAACCGTCAAAGAAGTGAATGAAAAAGCGGGCGGCAAGCAAATGATCTCGGAATGCACGATTGAGATTGAGGGCCAAGACCGCC
>JBCBYJ010000154.1:0-4928 GCA_039815905.1 Pseudomonadota bacterium
TCACCAATGACGATCAGGTCATCGGTCTCGAAGCCATTTTCTAAAGGCAGTTCACAAATCGCGATCTCGGCATTTCGTGCTGCATCCAGCGAATAGATACGCGTCGCATCCGGCAGTCCATGATCTTCTAGGACGCCCTCAAGACGGCTTGCAGAGCCTTCCGTCCAGGCCGCGAATATGACGGTTTTGCCCGCATCGTGTTGGGCTTTGGCATGCTGCGCGGCGACTTCGAATATGTTGATCTCAGGTTGTGCTCGTTCTGGTGCAAAGTCCCGCCCCTGGCGCCCGCCCAGATCAAGCCCGCCATCGCTCGTGCCGGCATGAAAGCGCGCCACACCGCGCGATTGTAGCACAGCAGAAAGCTCATGCTCGGCAAGATATAAATGCTCTGGCGCGAGCACGCGAGCCTGACGGTCCTCGCCCGCCGCTTCGAGGCGCGCCGCGTGATAGTCACGCGCTTGCGCCAAGCGTTCGCTGGCCGCTTCTGCCGCTAAGGCGCCCATGCCGATCAGCGCGCTCGCGCCTAGATAATCGAACAAAGTATCCAGATGCGTGTGAAAGAGTGGCAACCAGCCCTCTATCCCGCCGCGGCGGATCTCTGCCCGCGCCGCCTCATACATCGGATCCCCAACCGGGGAGCCAAGTTCAGCCAAATAGCGCTCGCGGAAGAGCGCCAAGGTTTGATCATTAAACAAGATCTCAGAAACTGGCGCGAGCGCAACGCGCTGCAGCGTCCGCGTCGATAATTGGGTTTCCGGATCGAACGCTTTTATCGTCTCGATCTCGTCGCCAAACAGGTCCAGTCGAACGGGCTCGTCTCCGGTCGGGGGGAAAATATCGACTTTGCCGCCGCGAATGGAATATTCGCCTTTTTCAGAAACCGATGCGACGCGAATATAGCCATTGATTGACAGATAAGACGTCAACGCATCCTGTTCGATCCGCCCGCCTTTATAGACCGACAGAGAGCTAGCGCGCATGGTTTCCATAGGCGGAACGCGCTGCACCAACGAACTTGCTGTCGTGACGACAAGGCACGGCTCGGCATTGGCCGCGCGCTGCGCCAAAGTCGCAAGCGCCGCACAGCGCGCCGCCGCGACTGCTGGTGACGGGCTGACCCGGTCATAAGGCAGAACGTCCCAGCCTGGCAGTCTGATGATCTCCAAAGCGGGGCGGTAAAACTGTGCAAGCTTAAGCGCCGTGGCGGCTTGCTTATCATCCCGGGCGACATAAATCGCCGCGCTGCCACGCGCCTCTAAGGCCTCTATCAAACGCAAGACGTCTAACCCGAACGGCGCGCCGAACACGGCGGCCGGGCTGCTCAATGTAGAAAGCAAAGACGCTTGTGACATTCGATTTCGGGCTCTGAGTTTAGGTTCGGCGACAGCGCGAAGCGCGCTTCATAGCGTATTGGATTAGAAAGGCCAGTGACAGAAAGACGAGCCGCACTGGACGCCGCGCTAGGCACCGCACTGGCCTGTGGATAAATCACCTAAGATCAGGGGGATTTGTGCGTTGCGGGGATGCGAGCGCAAGCAAATTGTGGTTAATACCGCCCGATGAGCACAGCCATCACGCCCCTGCAAAATCCTGAAACTGTTGGTCCTGAACTGCCGCATAATTTGTCGGCAGAGGCCGCGGTTATCGGGTCGATCCTGTATGATAATAACGCATTTCAACGGGTCTCGGATATTCTGCGTCCGATCGACTTCTATGCGCCAGCACATCAGGAAATCTTTGAAGCATGCATGATGCTGATTCAGAATGGCCGGGTGGCAGATGGCGTCACTCTGCGTGAGCAATTCGAAAAAGACGAGCGGCTGACGCAAATTGGCGGCGCGCAATATTTGGCCGATCTTTTAGACAGCGCCGCGTTTGGTCCAGAAGTCCAAGACTATGCACGGATTATTCGCGATCTCGCGATGCGAAGAGAGCTGATCAATATTGGCGCTGGCGTGCAATCGCGTGCGCAGCATCACGACCGGGAAACAGACGGGACGCAGCAAATCGAGCTGGCCGAACGCGAATTGTTTGCATTGGCTGAGCGCGGGTCCACGGGACGCGGGTTTTCCAGCTTTTCTGAAGCCCTCACCGAATCCTTGCAGATGGCGGAAGCGGCGTTCAAGCGCGAAGGCAAAATCGCCGGAATTGCGACGCGCTTAGATGATCTCGATCACAAGATGGGCGGCTTGCATAAGTCTGATCTCATCATTCTCGCCGGGCGTCCGTCTATGGGCAAAACCTCGCTGGTGACGAATATCGCTTATAATGTCGCGGCTGATTATCGCGGCGAGAAACAAGAAGATGGCTCGACCAAGACGATTGAAGGCGGAAAAGTCGCCTTCTTCTCGCTTGAAATGTCGTCCGAGCAGCTGGCAACCCGTATCTTGGCCGAGCGGACGAACATTAATGCTCACAAAATCCGCCAAGGGGATCTCGACAAGACTGACTTCGAGACCCTCCGGGAAGGCACAGAAGAACTGCAAAACCTGCCTCTTTACATCGATGACCAGGGCGGAATATCGGTCAGCCAGCTCGCCGCTCGGGCCCGGCGCATAAGCCGCGCGCAGGGCATTGATTTGGTCATCATTGACTATCTCCAATTGCTGACTGGGACATCTGGAAAGTCAGACGTCAATCGGGTGCAAGAGATCACGCAAATCACCACGACCCTGAAAGCCTTGGCGAAAGAGCTAAACGTCCCGGTCATCGCGCTGTCGCAACTTTCGCGACAGGTGGAGCAACGCGATGATAAACGTCCGCAACTCTCGGATCTGAGAGAATCAGGCTCGATCGAACAAGACGCGGACGTCGTGATGTTTGTCTATCGGGAAAGCTATTATCTAGAGCGCACCGAGCCTCAAGCCGATGGCGGCGATCCAGCTGCAACGGACAAATGGGCGTCTTGGCGCCAACGTATGGACGAGGTTTATGGCACCGCCGAAGTTATCTTGGGCAAACAGCGACACGGCCCCATCGGTAAAGTAACGCTGTCATTTGACGCAAATGTCACGCGCTTTGGCAACTTGGCGCGCGGATCCTCAGACTCATTTGAAGAATAGGCCTTACATCCGCCGCAAAGCGCTGTAATCGGGCCTGTATGAGCCTTCGCCCGCGCGCGCGCATCCATTTGGCGAATATTGCCAGCAATTGGCGCACTCTGCGTGCGGCCCAAATCAATGGTGTGACCGGTGCGGTCATCAAAGCTGATGCTTATGGTCATGGCCTGCCAGACGTGGCAGAGGCGCTACACGATACGGGATGTGACCATTTCTTTGTCGCGCATGTTTTTGAAGCCGAGATCACGCGCGCAAAACTGGGCAGCCATCCGAATATTTATGTGCTCAATGGCCCGTCTCCGGATGAGGAAGCTTTGTACCGGGAAAACGCGCTGATTCCGGTGATTAATTCAGGATTCCAGTTTCGCACGATGGCCGAATGGCTGGTCGATGGCGTGAAGATGCCGCGTGGCTTTGCCCTTCATTTCGACACGGGCATGAACCGGTTGGGATTACCGGTCAGCGACGCAAATGAGCTGGCATCCGCAACCGAAGACCAGGCCCCTATTCTGATCATGACGCATCTCGCCTGCGCTGAGGATCAAACCTCGGCAATGAATGAGCTGCAAGATGCCGCCTTAAAGCATCTAGGCGAGACATTTCCAGGCGTACCGCTCAGCCTATCGAATTCCGGCGGGGTATGGCTTGGCGCAAACTATCATCATGCGCTGACGCGCCCTGGAATTGCACTTTATGGCGGCGGTGCGCCACCTGAAGGGCTAATCCTGAGGCCAGGGCTGACCCTTGAAGCGCCCATTTTGCAGGTGAGACAAGTGCAAGCTGGCGAAACCGTGGGGTATGGCGCCACGTGGCGCGCGCCGGGTCCGGTTTTACTGGCGACGTTGGCGATTGGCTATGGGGATGGGCTGTTGCGCGCCGCCTCGAATAAAGGCTTTGCCTGTCTTGGCGGAAAACGCTGCCCAATTGTTGGACGCGTCTCGATGGATTTGATTACAATTGATGTAACGCAGGTCGCAGAACTTGCGCGCCCTGGTGTTTATGCCCAATTGATCGGGCTCGACGCCCCGTTAGAAGAGCAGGCGGCCCTAGCGGGCACGCTAGGTTATGAACTCACCACAGGACTGACGCCTCGTGTCAAACGCATCTACGAAACCTAAACCGGGTATTCCAAACCCGCTACAATGGCTCGGGGGCGCGACCCTGGGCATGTTCGGTGAAGTCGGACGATTGTCGATTTTTACGGGCAAAACCATGGCCGCGGCGTTCAGTCCGCGTTGGTATCTCGCCCAGATCATTCGCCAAATGATTGCGATCGGGTTTTACAGCCTGCCCGTGGTTGGCTTGTCGGCTATTTTCATCGGTGCCGCCTTGGCGCTGAACATTTATTCGGGCGGCAGCCGCTTCGGGGCCGAGCAATTTGTGCCAAACATCGTCGTCCTCGGCATCACGCGCGAACTCGGTGTGACGATTACCGGCCTGATGCTGGCCGGACGGGTTTCCGCTGGGATCGCCGCAGAGATCGGCGCCATGCGCGTGACGGAACAGATTGATGCGCTCAAAACACTGAGCGCCAATCCGTTCCGATATCTCTACGCGCCGCGCTTTTTGGCCGGTATCCTGACCTTGCCGATCTTAGTGCTGATCGCTGATGTGATCGGTGTCATGGGGGGCTGGGCGGTTAGTACGCTGGGGCTTGGCTTTGATTCGACGACTTATTTGCGCAACACGCTCGACTTTCTGACCTGGCAAGACGTCACGGTCGGCTTAATCAAAGCGGTCGTGTTTGGCGGTGTGATCGCCATTCTGGGATGCTATCATGGCGATAAGTCGAGCGCCGGCGCGACCGGTGTGGGGCGCGCAGCGACGTTCGCGATGGTTGGCGCTGCGGTGCTGATCCTGGCCTTCAAC
>JBCBYJ010000155.1:0-4923 GCA_039815905.1 Pseudomonadota bacterium
ATTTCTCACTCTCTGTCGCCGCTCATCCACAATGGATGGCTGAGAGATCTCGGTATTGATGCCACATATGAAGCCTTTCATGTGCCGGATGAGGCTTTTGCAGGTGCCTTGCAAACACTTCAGGAGCGCGGCGCGATCGGCTTGAATATCACTCTACCCCATAAGGCCGCTGCCTTAGCCGCCGCGCGCGGCGCAGGGATGGCGGCGGCGCGGATTGGAGCGGCCAATACTCTGACGCATCTCGGCGATGGCGCCTGGCGCGCGGACAATACCGATGCACCCGGCTTTATGCGGGCGCTCGGACCGGTCGATCCCAACAAAGATCGCGCCCTCATTCTTGGCGCTGGGGGCTCAGCCAGAGCAATCGTCTTTGCCCTGACGAACGCGAAGATTCCGGTGATCATCCTCAATCGAACAGAGGCGCGTGCTGCGGAACTCGGCGATGCGCTTGGTGATACACAAACCGTATACGGATCGATCGATCAGTATAATGAATATATCGATCAAGCAACGATCGTCATCAACACGACCAGTATGGGATATAGCGGCGAGACTTTAGACTTGCCCGCGGGCGATGGTCGCACTTTTTATGATATTTCCTATGGCAAGATTTGCGACGCGCAGCTGGCGCACGCGCGCAAACAAGGCTGGCAAACCAAGGACGGGTTGAGCATGTTAGTGGCGCAAGCGGCGTTAAGCTTTGAGATTTGGTTTCAAGTGCTGCCGGATTTAGATTCAGGATTGCATCGCTGCCGCTTCGCCTTACAGGCGGCGTCATGATCATTCTTGGATTAACCGGCTCGATTGGCATGGGAAAAACCGCCACCGCGTCCATGTTCGCGCAAGCGGGGATTCCCGTCTATGACGCGGACGCGGCGGTGCATGCGCTCTACGAGACCGGCGGCGCAGCGGTCGGACCCTTGTTCGAAAGATTTGGCGATATCCTCAAACAAGGCGCGGTCGATCGTGCAGCTTTGCGGGCAAAAGTCGTAGATAATCCGGACGCGATGAAAGACTTAGAAGCGATCGTGCATCCATTGGTCGGGCAATCGCAGATGACCTTTCGCCAGGAAGCACTTGAAAGTGGAGCGAAAGTCGCCGTTTTGGACATTCCGTTACTGTATGAAACGGGCGGCGATGCGCGCTGTGACTGTGTCGCGGTCGTGACCGCGCCAGCCGAGATCCAAAGAACGCGCGTTTTGATGCGCGGCGAAATGACGGAACAACAATTTGAGCGCATTCGCGACAAACAAATGCCGGACGCTGATAAGCGCGCCATGGCAGATTTTGTCATCAGCACCGCCTTCGGCTTTGACTTCACACGCGCACATGTTCACGCCATAATTGAGCTTCTCAATGAAATGGCTTCGGATGAGACACATGAGTGAACATATTCGCGAAATCGCCTTTGATACGGAAACCACGGGTCTGGAATGGGATAAGGATGATCGCATCATCGAGCTGGGCGCGGTCGAGCTGATCAATCACGTGCCGACGGGCAAGACCTTCCAGACCTATATCAATCCTGGCCGTCCGGTCTCTGATGCGACGGTTCAGATTACCGGCATCACGGATGCCGACCTGGTCGATCAGCCGCCATTTGAAGACCCAAGGATTGTTGATGCCTTTTTGGACTTTATTGGCGACGCGACATTGGTCGCCCACAATGCCAAATTTGACCGCGGTTTTTTGAACATGGAACTGCAGCGCTGCGACAAAGCGATTATTCCCGAAGCGCGCTGGGTCGATACGGTGATGATGGCGCGTAAGAAATATCCTGGCGCGCCAGCGAGCTTGGATGCGCTGTGCAAGCGCTTTGATGTCAATTCAGACGCGCGGACGTTTCACGGCGCGCTCCTCGACAGTCAGCTCTTAGCCGAGGTTTATCTGGAGCTGCTGGGCGGGCGGGCGCGTAAATTTGATTTTGGCGGACAGACCGCAACGAGCGGCGCAGCTCGCACCCCAGCGGCGCAGCGTCCAGAACCATTAGCGTCTGAGATGTCTGTCGATGAGCAAAAAACCCATTCCGACTTTGTCGAAACTTTGGGTGAAGAGGCGCTCTGGACCCGCTACGCTTGAGGCGTTTCGCTGGGTGCAGGGGCCGGTGTCTCGGCGGGCGCAGCATCTTGGCCCGTCGCGGCCTGCGCGGCGCGTTGTTTCTGGGACGCATAGAGCGCGCCGAAATCCACGGGATCGATGCGCAAAGGCGGGAAGCCGCCTTCGGCAGAAATGTCAGCAATGATGCGGCGCGCGAATGGGAAAAGGATACGCGGGCATTCGATTAACAGGATGGGTTCCATATCGGCCTGGCCAAAGCCTTGGAGCTGGAACAGACCGGCATAATCCATCTCAATCAAAAACAGCGCTGTGGTTTGTGTGCCCGCGCGAGCTTTGAGTTTGAGGGTCACTTCGAACACGCCCTCTTCGGCTTGTTTGGGCGCGGCGGCGACATCAATGCCAAGCTCGATATTTGGCTGATCTTGGACCGTCGCCCCTGGATTTTCAAATGACAGGTCTTTGATATACTGGCTCAAAACGCGGATCGCTGGGCCTTGTGGTTGCGGATTGTCCTGCGGCTGAGTTGCCATATCGGGTGTGTCGGTCATAAAAAATCACTTTAAAGCTGATGTGACACGCGCGTAACATGTGGCACAAAGTGGCGCAACGGTGGGTGGCACTTATAAGAAAGCGCCTATATGAAACGGACGAAGAGATAAGAAAGAGCCACAAATGTCATCATCCATGATCGAATTCCTGCTGCTTGCTGGGATCGCCCTGTTTATTGGTTGGCGCTTATTTGTGACTCTCGGCCAAGACGAGGGGCCGCCCGAAGGCCGCAACCGGATGCCCACGCCAAGCCCAGCCCCGACCCCGCAAGCCAATGAGCCGCGCGGCGGCGATGTTGTGCCAATGCGTCCGAATTTTACCGGTCCGGCGGCAGCGGGCATGGAAGCCATTTTCGATGCCGATAAAAGCTTTGAACCGCGCGCTTTTCTACAAGGCGCCCGCGCCGCGTATGAAATGATCGTGGCGGCCTTTGCGCGCGGCGATCGCGACGCCCTGAAACCGCTGCTCGACACCGATGTCTATGAAGCCTGGGATGCCGCGATCACCGAACGCGAGGCCACCGGCGCCGAAGGCTTGCAATTGCTGCGCATTCGAAAAGCTGAAATCACCGATGCGTCCTTGGATGATGCAGGCATGGCTCGCGTGACGGTGCATTATGAGGCCGAGCTTGGCGATGGCGAAACCACAACCAAAGCCAGTGAGCTGTGGACCTTTATGCGCTTGACCAGCGCGGCCGACCCCAACTGGCTCTTGGACGATGTCGACACAGCTGAGTGATGTGACGCGCAAGGTCTATTGGCATCAATCGACGTCGACGGGCTTTATGCACAGTGATCCGGGAGTCGCGTCAGGGCCGCATCGTTCGCGGCGGCGGTTTAGAGTCTCTAGCAGCGCAGCTTCGTCGCCGCCACAAGCGCTCCAGACCTGTAAGATCCGTGCCTCGCTGACAGAGTCATCACTGTATCGATAGAGCTCTATGATGTTCGAATAGGTCCGCATTTGTGCACCCATCGGTTCGCTGCTGCCCAAATGTAGGCCTCTCTCTAATAGCGAGGCCGCCTCTCTATATTTCTCGAGTTGG
Source organism: Pseudomonadota bacterium (assembly GCA_039815905.1). Taxonomy (GTDB): domain Bacteria; phylum Pseudomonadota; class Alphaproteobacteria; order Caulobacterales; family Hyphomonadaceae; genus Henriciella. Next base: position 3,650 of record JBCBYJ010000155.1, read on the forward strand.
ACGTGCGCAACGGCAAGAAATGTAAGGATCGCCTGCCTTTCAAAGGTGTTTAGGGCTTTGGATGCGCGCAGCGGCGCTAAGGCAGATATCGCCTCAGCCGGGTTGTCTTCCCCAAACAACAAATTCATTGCTTTTAGATATGTTTTCGCATGCTGTTCGGAGAACTGTTTCGCTTCTGCCCCTTCGACCGCAGCTTGCGGACAGGTGATTGGCGACGCATGCGCATATCCAGTCAGGAGGACGGCCAGACTCAAAAGTAAGGCAATTGCTTTCATGTCATAATATTACATTATGGCGATGAGTCTGGCAAGCGACAAATATAGTCTCGGTGGAAAGCGACCGACGCGCACCGCGTGGTCGTCATGGCGCGGATCATATTTCAGGCTCGCTCGAATGGTAACTTGAGCTTTTCCGGCAATCGCGCCTAGTCTTGCGCCATGCGAATCATCGGACTTCTTGCGGGCGTGGTCCTGGCTTTGTCCGGCTGCGTGTCGACGCCGCCGCAACCACGGCCAAGCCTACAAGTGCCGCCGGCCGGACCGCAACCAGCGCCGCGCCCAACGCCTTGGACATCCCCGCCAACGATCGTGGCCTTTGATGCTTTGCCGGGCTGGGCGCGCGCAGATTTAGCGCCAGGCCTCTCGGCGCTCAGTCGCAGCTGCGCCGTGTTTGCAGCGCGCCCAGCGCAAGCCTTCGTGTCCGATCGCGCGCCATGGGCCGGTCGCCATGCAGATTGGGAGCCGGCCTGTGCCGCGCTCGATGTCATTGCAGACGCCCAGAGCGCGCGGGCCGTGATGCAGGCTTTGTTTACGCCGGTGGAGATTTTGGCGCCCGATGGGGCCTCGCGCTTTACGGGCTATTTTGAGCCGACTTACCAAGCGCGATTGTCTCCGGTGCCGCCTTATACGGAGCCGATTCCAGGGCGCCCGAGGGACCTCGTCGCCGCGGGCGGCAAAGTCTATCAGACCCTGCCAAGCGGCGGTCGCCGCGCTTATCCAAGCCGGGCGGAGATCACGCAAAGCGGGGTCATTCCGCTGGCCTATGCGCATCCAGCCGACGTGTTCTTCTTACAGATTCAAGGTTCTGGCCGCTTGCTATTGCCGGATGGGCGAACGCTGCGTGCGGTCTATGCGGCAAATAATGGACAGCCGTTTCGCTCCACGGCGAATTGGCTGATGCAACGCGGATGGATTTCGCGCGGTGAGGCGAGCATGCAAGGCATTCGTGCCTGGATGGATCGCACCACGCCAGCCCGCGCCCGCGAGGCGATGAAT
>JBCBYJ010000156.1:0-4904 GCA_039815905.1 Pseudomonadota bacterium
ATTCTTGCGGTGTCCGGAAGGCATGCCCGACTTTCAGGCCCATATGCCGAAAGCGTAATCGAATATATGCTCTACGCGCTGTGGGATATGGGCCTGAAAGTCGGGCATGCCTTCCGGACACCGCAAGAATGCGTGCGCTTGGCCAAGGAAGATGTGACGATCAAGACCAGCATTCTCGACGCGCGGTTTTTGTTCGGAGATCAGGGCTTGGCCGACGAAACCGCGGATCTGTTTATCAAACAGGCGGTTGAGGGCTATGATGCGCAATTCATCTCCGACAAGCTGGCCGAGCGCGACAATCGACATGCGCGCCAAGGTGATGCGCGCTATTTGGTTGAGCCAAATGTGAAAGAGAGCAAAGGCGGCCTGCGCGATTTGCAAACTCTGTTCTGGATCGTGAAACACATGCATCCACGCGACACTGTCACGCTGGAAGACGTGATGAAGACCAATTTTTTCACGCAGCATGAGTATCACTTGTTTTTGCGCGCTGCGCGCTTCTTATGGACGGTTCGCTGTCATCTCCATTATTTGACGGGCCGCCCAGAAGAGCGCCTCAGCTTTGATTTGCAGCCTGAAATTGCCGCCCGTTTGGGCTATCAAGATCGCGGCGAGCAGCGCGGCGTAGAACGATTCATGAAGCGCTATTTCCTGGCCGCGAAAGATGTGGGCGGGCTGACGCGCATTCTGGCGGCGAAACTCGAGGCGCAGCAAAAGGCAAAACCCGAAGGTTGGCGGCGTTTCTTGCCCGGCGGTATGCAAAGCAAGACGCTTGAGGACCCACGCTTTGAGCTGAAAGCCAATCGCGTGAATTTTGTTGATCCGAAAGCGATTGAGACCGCTCCAAACCTATTAATGGAGCTGTTCCGACAGGCGGATCGCGCCGGCGTCGATGTGCATCCAGACGCGGTAACCTTGGTGACGCGCTCCAAGAAGCTGATCCATGGTGAGAACCGCGTCGATCCTGAAATGGTGCACGTCTTTTTGGACATTATGCTCAACAGCGAGAATCTCGGTCTGACGCTCAATCGCTTGAACGAGGCGGGTATTTTGGGTCGCTTCTTGCCGGAATTTGGCGGCATTGTCGCGCAAACCCAGTTCAACATGTACCATCATTATACGGTGGATGAGCATACGATCCGCGCCATGTCGCACATTGCCGAAATGGAGAAAGGCGAAGAGGACTTTGCGCTCGCCCGTCAATTGTTCGGCAAGATTGAGAACCGGCGTGCGCTCTATCTCGCCATGTTGCTGCATGACACAGGCAAAGGCCTCGGTGATCAGCAAATAGAGGGCATGAAAACTGCCCGCCGCGCCTGTCGCCGTCTGGGGCTGGACGAAGCTGAGACCGAATTGGTCGCCTGGCTGGTCGGCAATCACCTCGAAATGAGCGAAACGGCGCAGAAGCGCGACATCTCCGATCCGCGCACAATTGTGAATTTCTCTAAGAAAGTCATGGATCTGGAGCATTTGCGTCTGCTCTATATTCTCACGGTCGCAGATATTCGTGCGGTCGGGCCCAATGTATGGAATGCCTGGAAAGGTCAATTGCTGGGCGATCTCTATCACAATACTGAGGCGGCGCTGCGCGGGGGGCGGACCGATGAATCAATCGTCACGGCTGAACTGAAGGCACGCGCCGCAACCAATCGCGACCTGGTTGAAAGCCAAGCGGGCGCCTTGCCAGCTGTCATGCTTGAAATGGATGAAGCCTATTGGACTGGCTTCGATCCTGAAGCCTTGGTCGATCATGCGAGAATCCTGTCAGATCAGGCTGACGTGATCGTTCGGGCAGAGAGCCATGGTAGCGAACAAACCACGCTGTTTGTGTCGGCGCCGGATCGGATGGGCTTGTTCGCAAGACTGACCGAAGCGATTGGCGGTACGGGCGCGCACACCGTGGCGGCCCAGGTGTTTACCGGTCCATCCGGGCGGATCATTGACGTCTTTGTCTTGGAAAACGAAGACGGTCACCCGTTTGCGCACGGCGACCGAAATCGCCTCGATCGCTTAGAGAAATTGATTCACACAGCCATTGATCCAGACGGTCACGTTCCGAAAGTAGAGCATCGGCAAAACCAGCGCAAAGCGGCCTTCATCGTGCAGCCGCGCGTCTCGTTGTCCGAAGACGCCTCGCAAGCGCACACGGTGATCGATGTCTCGGGTCGCAACCGCCCAGGACTGCTCAGTGATGTCAGTTCCGTCTTGGCCAATTCGGGGATTTCAATCGTATCCGCACATGTCGGCTCTTATGGCGAGCGCGTGTTCGATGCCTTTTACGTTCAATTGCCTAAAGGCTTTGATGATGCCATGAAATCAACACTGCGGGACCAACTCCTCGCCGCGCTTGGGCGCGAGGAACCAGATGGACCAAGCACCCCGGCTCGCAAGCTCAAACGCGCCAGCGCCGCGGATAGTTTTTAGACCCGAAAGCGCTGAATGAGCCTCCTGCGAAACACTCTAACGCAATCCTCCCTGACCATGACCAGTCGGATTTTGGGGTTTGTGCGAGACATCTTAATCGCCGCAAAAGTTGGTGCTGGTCCGATCGGCGACGCCTTCGTGACGGCGCTAATGTTCCCCAATCTGTTTCGGCGCATCTTTGCCGAAGGGGCGTTCGCGCAAGCCTTTGTCCCGGCCTATGCCCGGACATTAGAGGCGGAAGGTCCTGATGCTGCGGCAGAGATCGCGCGGCAAACCATGCGCGGACTGTTTGCGGCCACTGCCGCCCTCGTCATTGTTGCGCAATTGGCGATGCCTTGGATCATGAAAGTCATTCATGGCGGCTATGAAGAAAGCAGTGAGAGCTTTCAATTGGCGATCCTGCTGACGCAAATCACGATGCCCTATTTGGCCTGCATGTCGCTTGCCGCTTTGCTCTCTGGGGTCCTCAACTCTTCGGGACGGTTCATTCTGTCGGCGGGAGCGCCGACTGTGCTGAATCTGTTTTTGATCAGTGCGGCTTTGCTCGGTGATGATAGCCGCAACACGGCTTTTCTCGCCGCGATCGCGGTGACGCTGGCCGGGGCGGCGCAGGCGGCGCTATTATGGTGGGGCGTCAGCCGCCAAAGCGTATCCTTGTCTCTCGGATGGCCGAAACTGACCCCTGGCGTAAAAAAGGTCATTGCCTTGGCCATCCCCGGCACGATTGCTGCCAGCGGCGTGCAAATCAACATCCTGGTCAGCCAGGCGCTCGCTAGCTTTGAAGAGGGCGCAAAGTCGTGGCTGTTTTACGCCGACCGTTTGTATCAATTGCCGCTCGGCATTGTTGGTGTCGCTGTCGGAGTCGCGATCTTGCCGCGGCTCGCCCGTGCGGCGCGCGTGGAAGATACCAGCGGTACGCACAGACTTATGGATGACGGGATTGGCCTGGCAATGGCGCTGACCGTGCCCGCCGCCATCGCGCTTATGGTCGCGCCGGCCTATCTGGTTGAAGGCCTGTATGCGCGCGGTGCGTTCACCTTGAATGATGCCAACCAAGCCGGGCTCGCGCTCGTGCATTATGGTTGGGGCGTGCCAGCCTTTGTTCTGATCAAGGTGCTGGCGCCAGGCTTTTTCGCGCGCGAGGATACCAAGACCCCAATGCGGTTCGCGCTGTGGACGGTGCTGCTCAATACAGTTGTTGGCGCCAGTTTGTTTTTCTGGTTCCGGTCTGAGGGCTGGGACGGGTTTCCAGGCCTCGCAATGGCCACCAGTCTCGCCGCTTGGATGAACGCGGCCATGTTGTTCTTTGGATTGCGTGTGCGCGGCTGGTACCAGCCCGGCAGACGGCTGATCTTACGCTTGTTCTCGGTTATGCTGGCCAGCCTCGCTATGGGGGGAACTTTATTATACTTGCTGCAAAATCCAGATCTGCTGCAAAACCGGATCGCTTATGGGAAATTTGTGGAAGTGCTGGCCTTCATCGCGATTGGCGCGCTGATTTATGGCCTCAGCGCGATTGTCTTTGGCGCAATCCGATTGAGCGATATTAATGGCCTGCGTCGCCGCGCCGGGCGCTGAGTTTTCGCGCCACTTTTTCACTTAACATTTCTCTGGCCAGCCGCGAAAAAACCGCTAAACCCCCCGCCATGACTGACCAAGCTTCTTATTCCGGCCCGGATCGTATTTTTTCGGGGATTCAGCCGACCGGGAATCTTCATCTCGGAAATTATCTCGGCGCCCTCAAAAAGTTTGCGGACCTGCAAGCCGCAGGCTGGGACGGGATCTATTGCGTGGTCGACTTGCACGCGCTCACAATGCCGTTTGAGCCCAGCGCATTGGCCGACCAAACGCGCCAAATCGCAGCCGCGATGATGGCTGCAGGGCTCGATCCGGACGTCTCGACCCTGTTCGTGCAATCCAATGTCCGGGCGCATACAGAGCTGACTTGGATCTTCAATTCGGTCGCGCGCATGGGCTGGCTCGAGAAAATGACCCAGTTTAAGGATAAATCCGGCAAGGACTCAGAGCGCTCTAGCGTTGGCTTGTTCGACTATCCTGTGCTGCAAGCCGCCGACATCTTGATCTATAAAGCGACGCATGTGCCGGTCGGAGAAGATCAGAAACAGCACCTTGAGCTGAGCCGAAACATTGCCGCGCGGTTCAATCAGCAATTCGACGTGCCAGGCTTTTTTCCGCTGCCAGAGGGCTTGATCGAAGGGCCTGGCGCGCGGATTATGAGCCTTAAAGATGGGTCTAAGAAAATGTCCAAATCTGATCCGGCGGAAAATTCACGGATCAATTTGATCGATGATGCAGAGACGATCGCGCGCAAGATAAAGAAAGCCAAAACCGATACGCTGGGCGATATGCCTGTCACTGTCGAAGAGATGGACGGGCGACCCGAAGTTGCCAATCTGGTCGGCATTTATGCGGCGCTTGCCAATTTGAGCGATGCGCAAGTGCTTGGCGAATATGGCGAG
>JBCBYJ010000157.1:0-4897 GCA_039815905.1 Pseudomonadota bacterium
CTGCAATCTGAGACCGACGCCGTCGCCGCAGCGACCGGGCTGCGTTTGAACCGGACCAGCAAGCTGGCTATGGCTGAGCTGCTCGAAGGGCTCGGCGATGCGCCGAAAAATGCCGAACTCGCCGAAGCGGTTGCCCGCGGCGTGCCATTGGCGCTGATCGAAGCCGCGCTGCAGCAAGACCAAGGCTTTGAGGCGCTGGCCAGCCAGTTTCGCAATGATGCGATCGAGTCCGCCGCCCCGCCCGCCTGTTTGGTCTCAGAGGCACTATCCGCCGAAGCGATTAACGACATCCGCCGCGCCGGGGTCGGCGCTTTGATCGCCAAGTCTGAGCTACCCGACGCAGATTGCCCCGCGCTGGCCGTCGATCTGGCGCGATTTGTCACGCCGGACGGGTTCGAGACCGATGTTCTGGACGATTTGATCACCGCAACCCTGGCGGAGAATGGACCAAACCTGATCCTCGTCCCGTGCGGGCTGTCGGGCGCATTGCTCGGTTTGGGGCTGGCCTATTCGGCCGACAGCCGCGCTGAAATGACCGCCCTGTTCAAACTCGTCTTGGCCGTCGCTAAAGGCACCAGCCTCACCAAAAAGACCGCGGATCGCCTCGGCGTCCCAAGCCTCGCGGCGCGCAAAACCAAGCGCGACGTCTCGCTGGCTCTGTTACCGCTCTCGGCCAAAGCGCTGTCCGGATTTCAACCGAGCACGCAAGGCTTGCAGCCAATGGTGAGCTTTGTCGAAGCCCCAGACGGCGATCTCCCCAGCCTTAGCCTGCCCGCCCGTCTCGGGCTCGCGCGCACCGCTCCAGAAGCTCTGCCGGGGCTGTTGGCAGAGATTGAGCGCGCCGCCGATCTTGAACAGATGCCAAATTTTGGCGGCGACATTTTGCGCACGCGCGGCTTCTCAACCCAAGCCATCGATAAAGTCAAAAGCGCCCTCGGCGAAGGCCTGCCTTTGAATGCGGCGTTTTCGCGCTGGGTGCTGGGCGACGATATCATCTCCAAAGACTTGCGCCTCGCGCCGGAGTCTTACGATTCTGATGGCCGGGCCTTGCTCAAATCAATTGGCTTTTCAAAACGCGAGATTGCCGATGCTGAAGACGCGCTCGATGGTCGCCCGGATAAGCTGTCCAAAGCCGCGATCGACGCCGCAGGCCTGACCCAATCATTGACCAAATCAGACCTGATCGCCCTCGCCTCAGCCCTGCACGAGGCGGGCGATTGCGCGATTATGTTGAGCCCAGCCAGCGGCGTCGACATGGACGCCGAGACCCTCGCCGAAGCGCCCGTTTCGGTCTGGCTCCCAGCGCTGAATTCCGAGCTGGACCACCTCACAGCCGACCGGATGGAGCATATTGCCGCCCTCGCTGAAGACTTGATGGCCGAAGATGCGGGCCCGCAGACCTTCATCGAAGCGCCGAGCGGCGTGTCGCGCACCCGCCTGCCCGATCGCCGCAAAGGTTACATTCAGAAAGCCACGGTCGGCGGCCACAAAGTCTATCTCCATACTGGCGAGTTCGATGATGGCTCTTTGGGTGAGATCTTCATCGACATGCATAAGGAAGGCGCGGCCTTCCGCTCATTGATGAATAATTTCGCCATCGCGGTCTCGCTCGGCCTGCAATATGGCGTGCCGCTGGAAGAATATGTCGATGCCTTTGTGTTCACCCGCTTTGAACCGGCGGGCGATGTCACGGGCAATGACCGCATTGCGCGCGCCACATCTATTCTGGACTATATTTTCCGCGAACTGGCGGTCTCTTACTTGGCACGCGAAGATCTCGCCGAGCTTGGCGATGTCACCCATGACGGGCTCGGACGCGGCCTCGAAGACGGGATCGATAAGTCCAGCGCCCAACCCCTGCCTGATGAGGCCGCGCATCTGATCTCACGTGGCTATTCACGCGGGCAAATCCCCGACAATATTGTCATCCTCAACCGCAAGCGCGAAGAACGCGAAGCCGAGCGCGCAGAAGAAGAAGCGGCCGAGACATCAGACAGCGGCGGGGTTAGCGCGACGGGCGAGGCGGCCCCGCCCACCTATTTGCCCGAAGCTTGCAGCAGCTGCGGCAGCTTCACGCTCTATGTCGACGAGGCTGACCAAGAAACCGTTTGCGACACGTGCGGCCAAGTCGGTAAAGTTGAAATCGAAGCCAACGACTAAGCTGGCGCAAAAGACTGGCTCAAAAGACTGGCACAAAAGACTGGCGCATCGCTTGCGTTTGATCGCTTAAGAGTAAATCGAAACGGGCGGTTTTTGACCCATGCTGAAACACTTTGCGGCTTCAACCCTGCTTTTGACGCTATCGGCCTTACCCGCTGCGGCGCAAGATTCGGCCGCGGTCGAAAAAGTAAAAGCGGGCCAGGCCTGCCCAGGCTGTAACTTGTTTCAAGCCAATCTGTCGTATCGAGATGGCCAAAATCTCGACCTCTCCAGCGCACGTTTGCGCCAATCCAATCTCTCCCTCGGCACCTTTGACGGGGTTAATCTGTCCAACGCAGATCTCGCATTCGCGAACCTCTTTGGCGCTCGGTTCAATCGGGCGAACTTCACCCAGGCCAATCTGCAAAACGCGACCGCGGTCGGCACGTTTTTCGGAGCTTCGAGCTTCGCTGGTGCAGACCTGAGCGGCGCGAATCTCTCCGGCGCCGATCTGAAAATTGCGCGCGGTTTGACCCAGGCCCAGCTGGACACAGCTTGCGGCGATGCCAGCACGCAATTGCCCGCCGGAAAAACCATTCCGCGCTGCGCATAACCCCGTCCCGTCACCCGTTTGGGTGAGACAAGAATGCAACACTCCGTTTGTGGCGTGTTTGCATTACTCAGAATTCAGTTCTGCATCGCTCCGGCTTCTCTTATGCAATGACGCATGAGATTCCGCTTCGGTCTTCGCGCATTGGTTTCGCTGTCAGCAGCAGCTGCACTGACATTACCAGCTTTGGCCCAACAACAGCCAAGCCGGATTGCCTGGGCTCCTTCTTATAGTGGATCATGCATCGATTGTTCGCTGATCGGGCGCAATATGTCGGGTTGGAATATCTCGAAAGCCAATTATCCCGGTGCCGATCTTACCGCTGCAAATCTGCGCGGCGTGCAGGCCCACAATGCGAATTTTGATGGCGTCCAAGCCGTCGGGGCCGATATGCGTCTCAGCGACTTCTCAGCCGCTTCATTTGAAAATGCCGTGCTGATCGGATCACGCTTGCAAGGCGCCAGCTTTAATAGCGCGACAATGACCGGCGTCGTCCTGACCGGCGCTCAACTCAGCGATGGGAAATTTATCGGCACGGTTCTCACCGGCGCGCAGCTGCAATCGAGCACCGTTCACAAAGCCGATTTTTCAGCCGCTTCGCTGACCCGCGCGGATATGAGCGCGGCGGATCTCACCGGGTCTGTGTTTGACAATGCGATCCTGACCGATGCGGATCTGGCGGGCGCCAATCTAACCGAAACGAGTTTTCGAGACTCGCGCCTGGCCGGCGCCATTCTGGACTCCGTGATCGGACTTGAGTTTGCTAATTTTGAGGGGGCATGTGGGTCGGAAGCGACGCGATTGCCGCTCGGACTAGAATTGCCACTGTGCGACGCGCCCTAAGCTTCGTTCAGTTCAGCATCTTGTTCGGCGGCTTTTCGCTCCATCATCGCGACAATCCAAATGCTGATTTCATAAAGCCCATAGACCGGCACGGTCAGCATGATCTGTGAAATGAAATCGGGCGGTGTTGCGAAGGCGGCGACCGCAAGAATGCCAACAATGGCGTATTTGCGGCCTTTGCGCAGGGTCTCTGCGCCGACCATACCGGCGCGGCCCAAAAGACCCAGAACCACTGGCAGCTGAAACGATAGGCCAAAGGCCGTCATCAGCGCCAGGCTGAGCGAGAGATATTCAGACACTTTGATCTGCGCTTCGACTTGCACCGAGTCTAAACCCCCGGGTTGCTGTTGGCCAAGCGCGAACGCCATGACCAGCGGCATCATCACATAGAACACGAATAAGATGCCAATCGTGAACAGGATAGGCGCTGACAATAAGAAGGGCCAAAACGCCCCGCGCTCATTTTTATAGAGTCCTGGCGCAACGAAGGCATAAATTTGCCACGCCATGATCGGAAACGACACATAAAGGCCCGCGAACAGGGCGATTTTCAATTTCACAAAGAAGAATTCCAGAGGCGCGGTATAGATCAAGCGCGGATCTTCGGTCACGCCATGGGTTTTGAACGCGGTGATAAATGGCTCGACCAGGATGTTGAAGAGCGGCCCGGCAAAGAAAAAACAGACAATTGCGGCGGCGATAAACGCCAAGAGTCCCCAGATCAGGCGCGACCGGAGCTCGTTCAAATGCTCTAAGAGCGGCGCGCGAGACGCTTCCATCTCGTCCACTTCAATGTCGGGACGTTGATCGACGGGCAGATCTTTGGTCATGAGGCGGGCTTGCCTTCTGCATCGGTCGCGGGGCTTGGGGGGTCGCTCACGGGTTCAGCCGGGGCCTCGACCGGCTTGCTGGCGGTCTCGACGGCCTTGGCCGGGGTCTCAACCGGCTTTTTCAGCTCGTCCGCCATGGCGCGCTCTTCCCGCATCACGGTTTCATTGATGTCTTTCTCGACGGCTTTGAGATCATCGATCGCTTCGGTGACCGCATTGTCACGCTTCAGATCTTCAATCTCTTTGCGCAAGTCTTCGAGTTCGGCTTGGCGGGCAATATCATCAAAAGCGGCGCGAAACTCATTCGCCATATTGCGCCCTTTGGCGACAAATTGACCAAGTTTTCGCATGGTCAGCGATAGGTCCTTCGGCCCCAGCACGACAAGCGCGATGACGACGAGAAAAAGAAGTTCACTGAATCCAAATTGCGGCAGCATGTCTTACGCCTTCCGCCCACTCAAAAGGCGCTTAATCT
>JBCBYJ010000158.1:0-4818 GCA_039815905.1 Pseudomonadota bacterium
AAGCAGCGCCATGGCCGCGGCGGCGCGGACAAAACCATCAAAGTTCCAGTCGGCACGCAAGTTTTCGAAGAGGATCGCGAAACCATGATTGCCGACCTGACCGAAATTGGTCAGCGCATCATGGTGGCACGTGGCGGCAATGGCGGTTGGGGCAATCTGCGATTTAAGACCTCTACCAATCAAGCCCCTCGCCGCGCCAATCCTGGCGACGCGGGCGAGGAGTTTACGCTCTGGTTGCGCTTAAAACTCATTGCAGATGCGGGTCTGTTAGGCTTGCCCAATGCGGGTAAATCGACCTTTTTGAGTCGCGCCACAGCGGCCAAACCCAAAATCGCTGATTATCCTTTTACAACGCTGCATCCCGGTCTCGGCATTGTCGACCTAGGAACAGGATCGCGCTTCGTCCTCGCCGATATTCCGGGACTGGTCGAAGGCGCCGCCGAAGGGGTTGGCCTCGGACATCGTTTCTTAGGCCATGTTGAGCGCTGCAAGGTCCTTTTACACCTGGTGGATTGTACGCAGGACAACCCCGACCAAGCCTACAGATCCATTCGCGACGAATTACAGGCCTATGATCCTGACCTCGCCGCCAAGCCCGAATTGGTGGCGCTATCGAAAACCGATGTGCTCGATAAAGACTTGGTCGATGAGCAGGCCGCCATCTTAAAGGCTGAATGCGGACAAGAGCCGCTGCGCATTTCGGCCGTGTCGGGTGAGGGCGTGAAGGACGCTTTGGGACGCATGTTCAAAGCCTTGGGTGACGTTAATCTCGCCGCCTCAGAGCTTGACGACGAAGAGGCCGATTGGAGCCCCCTCGGATGAGCAGTGATATCGGGCTGAAAGCGCTGCAATCGGCGCGCCGCGTGGTCGTCAAGATCGGCTCCGCTTTGATCGCGGACGCTGGACGGGCGCGTCAGGCTTGGCTCAACACATTGGCCGCTGATATCACGCAAATGCGCAGCAAAGAGCAAGACATCATCCTGGTATCCTCGGGTGCGATCGCCCTCGGGCGTAATCAATTGGGGGCCTCCCGGCCGCGAAAACTTGATGAAAAACAAGCCGCCGCTGCGCTCGGTCAGCCGAAACTCATGGCCGCGTTGGAACAGGCTTTCTCACCGAGCCATAGTCCAGTCGCGCAGGCCCTGCTGACTTTGGAGGACACTGAGAATCGCCGCCGCTGGTTGAATGCGCGGGCAACCCTGGAAATGCTTTTGCAAGCCGGAGCGATCCCGGTCATCAATGAGAATGATACCGTTGCGACAGACGAGATCCGGTATGGCGACAATGACCGGCTCGCCGCGCGCGTCGCGCAAATGATTGGGGCAGATGCTCTGATTCTGTTATCCGACGTGGACGGACTTTACAGCGCCGACCCGCGTCATGACGCTGATGCGGAACACATTCCAGTCCTGCACGAAGTTACCGATGCGCACGACAATATGGCAGGCAATATCAATCTTGCGGCCAATCTCGGCAGCGGCGGGATGGTTACCAAACTCACCGCAGCACGCATTGCCCATAGCGCCGGGTGCATGACTGTGATTGCGCGCGGCACAGGCGATCACCCATTGATGGCGCTGTTTGAGAATGCAAAAGCGACATGGGTGCTGCCAAAGCTCGCACCCAAAAAAGCCCGCGAGGCTTGGTTGCGCGGCCATCTCACACCCGAAGGGGCGATTTACATTGATGCAGGCGCGGCGACGGCCCTGGCGCAAGGGGCCAGTCTCTTGCCGGTCGGTGTCACTCGAGTGGAAGGGAATTTCGCACGCGGCGCCGCCGTTGCCATTAAGACCCATGAAAACGTCCTGATCGCAAAAGGCGTGACCGCTTACAGTTCCGAAGACGCCGCCCGAATCGCAGGTCTTCAAACCGACGAGATTGAAAAAGAGCTAGGATTTCAAGGCCGCCCTGCGCTCGTTCATCGCGACGATATGGTGCTCGATCTGTAGCCTGAACGGTTGACTTTCCGCGCGCGCCACTAACCAGTGATTGGATGGATCAATCGCCCAACCTTCCCAAACGCATCGGCCTTCTTCTAGGCCCGGGCCTGGCGCTCCTTCTGCTCCTCATTGGGGCTCCGGACGGGCTTTCTTTTTCGGCTTGGGCAACGGGCGCGCTGCTGGCTTGGATGGCGGTCTGGTGGGCGACAGAGCCGATTCCGATTCCGGTGACATCGCTCCTACCTTTGGTCATCGTCCCATTGATCGGGGCCGGCAGTTTGCGTGAAGCGTCTGCCGGTTACTCAAGTCCGATCGTCATGCTGCTCCTCGGCGGCTTTATCATTGCGCTGGGGATCGAGCGCTGGAACCTGCACAAGCGGATTGCGCTCAATATCGTTTCGCGCGTGGGCTCTCATCCCGCCGCATTGATCCTCGGCTTCATGATTGCCACGGCTTTGTTGTCGATGTGGATTTCGAACACAGCGACGACTCTAATGATGGTGCCGATCGCTATTTCTGCAGCTGTCGCGCTGAAAGACGAAACAGGGCGATTTGTAACGGCGCTGCTATTGGGGGTGTGTTATGCGGCCTCGATCGGCGGGGTCGCCACACCGATCGGAACACCGACCAATCTGATTGCCATCCAGTGGCTAGAAGACAATGCCGGATCGACAATTGGTTATGCGCAATGGATGAGCTTTGGGGTCCCGGCGCTTGTCCTCCTCGTGCCGGTTGCCTGGTGGGTGGTGACGCGCAATTTACCGCGCCTCGCGGATGGAGAGTCGGCGCTACAAGAAGTGCAATCTCAACGCGAGGCGCTTGGTGGCGTGACGGCGCCGGAAGCTCGCGCCGCTTTGGTTTTTGGCGTAGTGGCATTGTTATGGGTCGCACGCGTGCCGCTCCAGATGACGGCGCGCGCAGAAGGCTGGGATCTGCCTTGGCTGTTAGCGATGAGTGATATGGGCATCGCGGCGGCGGGGGCTGTCACGATGTTCCTCGTGCCTGCTGGAAAAGCCCACAAAAGAGCGCTTCTCAATTGGGAAGAGGCGGTCAAACTGCCCTGGGGTGTGCTGATCCTATTTGGCGGCGGGATCAGTTTGGGCCAGGCCGTCACCCGTACGGGCCTCTCAACCTGGATTGGCGATCAAATGACCGCTTTGTCGGTTTTACCCCCCATATTCTTCATCGCTGCCGTTGTCGCTTTGGTGATTTTCTTGACCGAGCTGACCAGCAATGTCGCGACTATGACAACGCTTGCCCCAATTCTCGGGGCGCTGGCAGCGGCGATCGGCGCCGCGCCTGCAAGCTTGCTCGCTCCCGCGGCCGTCGCCGCCAGCTGCGCTTTCATGTTGCCGGTTGCGACAGCGCCTAATGCGATCATCTACGCAACCGATAAAGTGCCGATTGGGCAAATGATCGCGCGGGGTGTGCGGATCAATTTGATTGGGATTGTCATTATAAGTGCGGTCGGGTTTTGGCTCGCACCACTGGTTTTATAGACTTATTTGCAAGTGCATGCGGCGTCTTCTTCAAGCTCGCCAAAGCCGTCTCTAAAGAGCGCTTCGATTGCATTTAGGGCATCATCAGCGCCGTCCCCTTCCGCCGCGAGCTCAACCGAATTTCCAATTCCGGCACCGAGACATAACAGGTCCATGATCGAGCGGGCATCGGCGCTTTCACCTTCAAAGCTCACAGTAACGATTGCCGGCAAGTTTAGCGCAAGCTCGGCGAGCTTCGCGGAGGCTCTGGCATGCAAGCCTTTGCGATTGATGATACGAAGGGTGAGAGTTTTTGCACTCATTTTGTCCGACTCATGACTTGCGAGCCAATGCGAATATAACGCTTTCCAGCCTCGCTCGCCGCTTGCACGGCTTCTGGAAGCGTTAGATCATTGCGGATCTGCGCCAAGTGAATCAGCATTGGCAAGTTCACACCGCCAATCACGTCGATCTTGCTATCCGCGAGATTGGATAAGGCCAGGTTTGAGGGTGTACCACCGAACATATCGGTTAGAATGATGACGCCTTTGCCCTTATTACAGGCTTTCACGGTGTCTCGTATTTCATCGCGGCGCTGATCGATATCGTCTTCGACTTCGATAGAAAGCGCCTCAAATGCCTCTTGCGGACCGACCACATGCTCGGCCGCGCGCACCAGTTCCTGCGCAAGTTTTCCGTGGCTGACGACGACGATTCCGATCATGGGACCGTTCCAATTGCTCACAATAGAAGGGAAAGCTGACACCAGAAAGGTTAAGGTCAAGTCAGTTTTTCAGGATTTGCCGCCCATACTTACAGGCTGTGCTCTACCCGACACGCTTTAGTCTTCGATCAAAGACGCGAAAAAGTCCTTGTAAAGGGCGTCTGCGCGATCTTGCAAAAGCCCGACCTCGACTTGAATACCCGCATCGCGCAGCCGTTGTATACCGCCGCTGCCCTGCGGGTGCGGATCACGTGTCGCGATGACCACTTTCGCGATCCCTGCATCAATTAAGCGCTGCGAACAGGCGGCTTCATCGGTTGATCGCTGGCGGCACGGCTCTAACGTCACATAAGCGGTGCCTCCCGCAGCCGCGCCGACCGGCAGCGTCTTCAAGGCCAATTGTTCAGCATGTGGACGACCCCCATCCCCGGTCGCGGCTTCGGCAATTTTGCGGGCATCCCGGTCAAGAATAACACAGCCGACACTCGGATTGGGCAAGGTCCGTCCGTATTGCATTCGCGCCAAATCCAGCGCGCGCGACATATGCAAGCGATGCGTGCTCATTCGAAAACCACCGTACGTTTGCCGTTCAAGAAGACGCGGCCTTCAGCATGAGCGGTGACCGCTCGGGCCAAAACCCGCGCTTCAATGTCTTTCCCAAGTTCAGCCATACGGT
>JBCBYJ010000159.1:0-4800 GCA_039815905.1 Pseudomonadota bacterium
TGAAGCGCTCGCACATTTGCGCGGCTGGCCAGCCTTAGGACTGGCAGCGCTGTTCGGCGCCTTTTCCGCGCTAGCTTATGCGCCGTTTCACCTTTTTCCTTGCCTCCTGATCTCCTTCACAGCGCTCATCTGGATGCTGGATGGCGCGCGCAGCCAACAACGCTGGGGCCGGGCCATGTTCGCGCGCGGCTGGGCATTTGCGTTCGGCTATTTCCTCGTCAGCATGTATTGGACGGCGTTTCCTTTCTTAGTCGAGCCTGAAAAACACGCGATTTTCCTCTGGATGCCGCTGATCGCGCTGCCCGGCGGGATGGCTTTGATTTGGGGCGCAGCCGTAGCCCTTGCCGGCGCGTTTTGGTCCGCCTCACCGTCGCGCGTGTTCATTTTTGCACTGTTTTTAGGGGGCGCTGAGCTGATCCGTGGCACGCTTTTCGGCGGCTTTCCATGGAATCTACCGGGCACCACTTGGGCACCCGGCGGCGCGCTGTCGCAAACCGCATCGATTGGCGGTGTATACTGGCTGACTTTGATGACACTCTTCGTCGCCGCAGCGCCCGCCGCGCTCGTCGATACGCGCGAGAGCGATAGCGTCCTCGGACGCGCCATGCCGGTTTTAATGGCGGTGGCCCTTACCGGGTTTTCTTGGGCCTGGGGCGCGCAACGGATCGCCAATGACACAGTGATGACCGAACGCACCGTGCTGCTCATGGATGCGGGCGTCTTACAAGCGGAGAAGTTTGACGATCGCGGCGAGGCGGTCATCGCGCGCTATTTAGAGCTATTGCAAGAGGTGCCAAGCGAGCCTGGCGATATCATTATCTGGCCTGAAGGCGCCTTGCCCTATGGATTGCTGCCCAATCCATATTGGACCGATAATAATGCCTTAGAGCTGGTTTCCGCCTTTCTCGGTCGCCGCGCTTTGATCGCTGGATCAGCGCGGTTCGCTAATAATGGGGACGCTGAGCCGCTGGCTTATAATAGTCTCGTCATGTTCACCGCTGGCGCCAATACCGCGACACTCGCGGCGTTTTATGACAAACACCGGTTGGTTCCATTTGGCGAATTGCCCGCGGCCCGCATCGTGCCGTTCGGCAAGAGCCTTGCCGGCCTGCTGCCAAATGCGATCCAGAGAATGGCTGAGCGCGGCTTTGAGCCGGGTCCGGAGCCGACTGTGTTATTGCCGCAAACCGTGGCTCCGCCCTTTATTCCTCTGATCTGTTATGAAGGCCTGTTTCCGGAGATGGTGCGTAAAGCCGCGCCGCAGCGCGAAGCGGCAGAATGGATCGTCGTGGTCTCAAATGATGCCTGGTTTGGCGGCGGTCTTGGCCCGGCTCAACATTATGCGCAAAACCGCTACCGTGCGATTGAAAGTGGCCTGCCTATAGCACGCGTCGCAACACGCGGAATGACGGCCATGGTGGATGGCTATGGACGCGAAATTGCGCGCGGTAACCCAGCCGCTGGAGACCCGCCAGGCTGGCGGTCTGCGGTTGTAAGAACCGGTTTGCCAGCACGACTAGAAAACACGCCTTATCAAAGGTTTGGCGAGACGTTTTACTGGTTGACACTGGTCTTATTTGGTGGATTAGCCTTCCTTAGTTGGCGACGTTAGACTCAAAACTAGATTACTAAAGAAGAGTGGCGGATGTCGGAAAACAAAACACCAAGTGGAATAGATCGAATTGTCGGCCAACGGCTGCGCTGGCGTCGTCGTGAGTTGAAACTGACCCAAGAACAACTTGGCGAAAAACTTGGATTGACCTTTCAGCAAGTTCAAAAATATGAAAAAGGCGTCAATCGGATCTCCGCCGGACGCCTGTTCGAAGTCGCGCAAGCGCTTGGAATCACAATCACTTATTTCTATGAAGGCGTGGACGAGATGCTTGAGGCCTCGCCGTCCCTGTCCATTCAAGAAGATGATCACCCCCCGGCGCTTCCTGTGATCGATGGCGAGGCGATGGAACTTGTCAAAGCGTTCCAACAGATTGGCGATAAGTCTTTGCGCCGTTCGCTCTTAGACACCATTCGCGCCGCTGCCGCGACGAATGAACCGACCGCCGGCGCCTAAGCCGCGCATGCCATCTGTGACCTCTCGGCGACAGAGTGTGGCTTTTCGCACCTGCAACAATTCTCGGGAGTTGCTTTACTGCACTGCACAAGCAACCTAAGCCAATCTTTTAATTGAGTTTCCGACAGGAGAACGAATTGGCGGAGATCAAAACGGTCGGCGTTGTAGGCGCCGGACAGATGGGAAACGGCATCGCACATGTCAGCGCTCTGGCGGGCTATGACGTCATCATAAACGATGTCTCCCAAGACGCCCTGGAACGTGGCCTGGCCACGATTGAGAAGAATATGGGGCGCCAGGTGGCGCGCGAATTGATCTCCCTTGATGAGATGAAGGCCGCGCAAGCGCGGATTTCGACCAGCGTCGAACTGGTGCCCTTCGCCAAAGTCGATCTGGCGATTGAAGCGGCCACGGAAAATCGTGAAGTTAAAGAGAAGATCTTCTCGGCTTTGTGCAATGCGGTGCCGCAGCATGCATATCTTGCGACCAATACATCGTCGATTTCGGTCACGCGCCTCGCCTCGACCACGGACCGGCCTGAGCGCTTCATTGGCCTGCACTTTATGAACCCTGTGCCGCTCATGAAGCTGATGGAGATCATTCGCGGCCTCGCCACCGATCAAGGCACGTACGAAATGGCGATCGGGTTCGCCAATCGTTTGGAAAAGACCACCACCAATGCCGAAGATTATCCGGCATTCATCGTCAATCGCATCCTGGTGCCGATGATCAATGAGGCGGTTTATGCCTTATATGAAGGGGTTGGTTCGGTTGAGAATATCGACACGGCGATGCGGCTCGGCGCCAATCATCCGATGGGGCCGCTCACTCTGGCCGACTTTATCGGCTTGGACACTTGCCTGTCGATTATGCAAGTCCTTCACGATGGCCTGGCCGATACCAAGTATCGTCCCTGTCCATTGCTGGTCAAATATGTCGAAGCGGGCTGGCTTGGCCGCAAAACCGGTCGCGGCTTTTACGATTATTCCGGCGACGCGCCTGTTCCGACTCGCTAGCGGCTAAACCGCGTTAGATAGGATGAGCCCCGCATCTTGCGCAGGCGCGGGCGCAGGCCCTAGCTCCGCCAGCGTAAAATCGTTGGTTCGATTTTGTTCTCGAACGCCCGCTTATCGGTGCGCGCCGCAGCCCATTCTTTTTTGAGCATCTGATACCACTTGGCTTGGACATCGATATCGTCGATCCACATCATTGCCTTTTGATGCGCCATGCCAAGATTTTGCAGATCCACCATATCGCCATCTTGGCGCAGGAATTTGCGAGCCATGGGTTTCGCCACGGGTACGGCGAGGTTTAGCAAAGGCGCGCCCGTCCACCAGGTGAGCTGGGTGACCCGTGTCCGTTTCGGCGCTTCTGGGGTCAGGCAGGTCAGCGTTAACAGCCGCGCCTTATCATTTGAGATAATCTCCCAGCGAAAGCCTGGCAGCTGGAACCGGATCTCCGTCTCGACCTCATCTCCGAACACCCATTGATAGAGCTTCGAATTGGAACTCGGCTTGTGGCGATCAATCGCCCACCCTCGTTCGGCCGGAATGAACGGCTTTTCCTTGAGTTTCAGACCCACAGATGGCGGGCGCCACCACCATTGATTGTGAACAAAAGGCACGTGCGCCGGGTCCATGAGGCCGACCACAGCATCATCCATATGCGCGTTGAAGACGTCCTCAATCACAAATTTCGGTTTGTGCGGGAGCGGCCCGAAGCTCGGCACCGGGACATCCGGAACGCCATCAAAGCGCGGATTGTCGGCGACGAAGACATAGATGGCCCCATGCGCCTCATGCACGGGATAGCGGCGAACTTTGACTTTGCTCGGCTCATATGGCTCGTCGCCGGTCAGGCTGGGCATATGTCTGCAGATGCCGTCGGCGCCAAACCGCCAGCCATGATAAGGGCATTCCAGCGTCGCCTCTCCATCTGTTTCAACCTGGCGACCCGCGCTGAGCGGCACCAAACGATGCGGACAAATATCGCGCAACGCAAACACCTCGCCCGGTGCAGTCCGCGCCAGCACCAGAGGCTGACCGAGCACGATACGGCGCACTTGCTGGCCCGGTTTGAGCTCAGACGAGAGACAGCCGAGATACCAGCTATCGGTCAGCCAGCCCTCAGCCGACATGCCAATTTGCGCCTTGGTCCGCGTCGTATCGATCAGAGTCTCAGAATCTGCCATGGCGCGACTATAGCTATTCTTGATAGATGCGTGAATAATCCGAGAACACAGATCCATCTAACGCTTCTGAAACAGTGGTTTGGGCCAAGTCGACATCCACGACCCGGCAGCAGATTTCAAGTTGAGCCCCGTCTAATCGTCCCTCCGCGCAATAGCCAAGGCCAGTCCATCCGAGCTTTTCGGTCAAAGCGTCTTCAATGTCGATTTGCTTATCGCGCGCTGTGTCTGGCGCGGCGCCGCTGACATCATAGACCACGATTAAGCTCGCAAAGGCACTTTCAGCGAGCTCTTCAAAACCGAGCGCTCGGGCCGGAACGAGGACTTGTTCGAACTGACGCTCAAGCGATCCGAGCAGTTTGATCCGGTGCGTCTTGGTATCGCCGGCATCGCCCAAATAGCCCCAATGCTCGACGATGCGCCGGTTTTGCGGCTCAATCCAGGCTTCGTGATAAGCGGCCAATTGGCCAGCGTCATCGCGTTTATACAGTCTGATCATGCGGGGCCTCTTTGGCGCAGAGTGCCCTGTTCAATTAAGGCGAAA
>JBCBYJ010000015.1:0-15825 GCA_039815905.1 Pseudomonadota bacterium
CGGGCAAGAGCCCCATAATGCCGCCGAGGCCGCCCATTTTCTGCATTTGTTGTAGCTGCTGCGCTAGATCATCCAGATCAAACTGACCCTTGGCCATTTTCTTGGCCATCTTCTCAGCTTTGTCGGCGTCCATTTGGTCGCCAGCTTTTTCAACCAGCGAGACAATGTCGCCTTGGCCGAGAATTCGCCCGGCCAGGCGCTTCGCATCAAAGGCATCGAGCCCATCCAGCTTCTCGCCCGTGCCGAGGAATTTGATCGGTAAGCCGGTGACCGCACGCATTGACAGCGCCGCGCCGCCGCGCCCATCACCATCCATCCGGGTCAGGATCAGGCCGGTCAGCGGCAAACGCTCATGGAAGCGACGCGCGGTTTCGACGGCGTCTTGCCCGGTCAGCGAGTCGGCGACCAGCAGCGTCTCGTTCGGCGTCGCGATTTTGGCAATCTCGCCCGCTTCTGCCATCATCTGCTCATCGATCGAGGTGCGACCGGCCGTGTCGAGGAAAAGCACATCATAGCCGCCCAATTTGGCAGCCTGAAGGGCGCGCCGGGCAATCTCTGCCGGGCTTTGCTCTTTAATGATCGGCAGAGACGCAACGTTCTCGCCGCACTGATCGGCCAGAATGGCAAGCTGTTCCATCGCCGCGGGGCGTCTTGTGTCGAGCGAAGCGAGTAGGACTTTTTTCTTATCGCGCTCAGACAGGCGCTTGGCGAGCTTGCCCGTCGTCGTGGTTTTACCGGAGCCTTGCAGGCCCGCCATCATCACCACAGCTGGGGGATTGTCGACGCGCAGACCGGTTTCCGCCGCGTCGCCGCCGAGCAGCTCAACCAGGCCATCATGAACGATTTTGACGACTTGCTGGCCAGGTTTCACCGAGCGAATGACATCCTCGCCGATCGCTTTGTCTTTGATCGAGCCGATAAAGTCTTTGACGACTGGGAGCGCGACATCCGCTTCTAACAGGGCGACCCGGATTTCTCGCAAGGCCGCTGTCACGTCTTTCTCGGTCAGCGCACCGCGCCCGAGCAATCCGTCAAATACCCCGCCGAGGCGGTCTGTTAGCGCGTCAAACATCGCGTCACTCCTTTTGCCAATCTGATCGTCTGGAACAGATAAGCGCTCTTATCACCGGCACAAAGCATAAGTGCCCCACTGAGCGAGCCTTCGCCGAGTGGGGGACATCGCCGGGCTCAGGTCCCGGTCAACGCGCACAAATGAGCCGTGCGGTGAATGTTGCGCGCGTAAAGCACGGTTGTGGACAAGAATCAAGCGTTGGCGTCTGCCATGATCGCGTCGAGGCGGCCAATCGCATCTTTGGCTTCATCGCGCAGCATGGACAAGACGGCGACGTCGACCCACTCGCCATCGGCGAATTTCTCATATTGGCGCAAGACGCCGTCTTTGGTGGCGCCAATGGCCTGAATGGCGCGGACGGCGCGTTCATTGCGGTTTTCGACAAACCACTCAATTCGCTTCGCCCCCCAATCCAGCGCGCGCTGAATGAGCAATTTTTGGATCGCCGCATAGACCCCGCGTCCGCGCAAATGCGGTTCAATCCAGGTATAGCCAAGGCGCACGCGGCGGTGCATTTTGTTCGGAGACATCAAGGCCGAGACACCAACAAAGCGATTGTCATCACTCGGGTCCAAGAGCGCGAAGGCATGCATATCGCCCGCATCCCCGCGCTTCAGAACATGATCATAATAGGCATCAAAGCCCGCGCCGCGTTGAATGGCCGGTAAAGACAGCCACATATATTCGGTCGCCCCACTGGCGCGTAGATCTTCTCGAAAGCGCTCGTCGAGCGGTTCCAAACAAATCATATCATTGGCAAGGCCTGGGGCGGTGAGGTCCATATCGCATACGTGCAAAACTGGTCGGTTTTCGCAAGTCAAATCTGATCTATCGTCGCGCGACGAATAGGAGACATGAAGCCCGGGAGGGCGCTTGGGTCCTGCCGGAAGTCCTAAATCAGGGGGGAGGGAAGGGTCCGGCAGGACCGCGCAAACCAATGGCCGAGGGATTGGGATCGGAAGCCATCAGTGCGTTTTCTGGTAAGTCGCTAACTCACAACTTACGTCAATTGAAATGGGGGTTTGGCGGGGCTGTTCAAGCGATCCAAACGCGCCTTTCAATCAACTAAGTGTGATTTACCTCAAACCGGGCGAATTGAATAATTGATATTTTGGGTCGAAGCGATAGATTCATCCTATGCATTTGCCGACCCTCAGACAGCTCGAATTTCTGTGCGCCGTCGCCGATCATGGCTCGTTCTCGAAAGCGGCGGAGGCGTGTCATGTGACGCAGCCGACTTTGTCAGCGGCCATCAAGGAAGTGGAAGGCTTTCTCGGCGTGCAGCTGATTGAACGCGAGGCGCGCGGAGCCTCGTTGACGCAAGCCGGATCGGCAGCAGTCGAGCGCGCCCGTAAAGTCTTGTCAGACGCCGCCGATTTGGTCTCTGCGGCGCGGCAAGCGGGCACGCCGCTCACGGGGCCGTTTCGATTGGGCGCGATCCCGACGATTGCGCCATTCCTGTTGCCAAAGACGCTAAAGGCGCTGCGCAAAGCGCATCCGAATTTGAAGCTCTATTTGCGTGAGGACCAGACTGAACGCCTCTTAGAAGCCCTGCGCGGGCGCAAGTTGGATGCGGCTCTGATTGCGCTGCCTTGGGAAGCATCTGGCATTGAGACGATGGAGCTTGGCGATGATGAGTTTCTGTTCGTGGCGCCGTCCAATCACCGTTTGCTCGCATCAGAGGGCTTGAGCGCCGCTGATCTTGTCGACGAAGATGTCTTGCTTTTGGAAGACGGCCATTGTCTGCGCGATCATGCTTTGTCGATTTGCCGCTTGCCGAGCCAGCGCGGCGGCGCCGATGTCACGGCCACCAGCTTGCCGACTCTGGTGCATATGGTGGCCGGCGGTTTGGGCGTCTCGCTCTTGCCGCGGCTGTCGGTCGAGGCCGGGGTCACCTCTGGCGCGGATGTCGACTTACGCGCGTTTTCGACACCGCTGATCGGGCGCCGCATTGGCATCGCCTGGCGCACCGGCTCCCCGCGCGCTGCCGAAGCGAAAATGATCGGCGAGATTGTCCGCGCAGCGCTTTAAACCGGCCCGGTATTAGCTCGGAAGCGCTTTGTCGCGATCATCGACATGTGCCGTCAGATTGTTCGCCGCCCGAAACACCGTTTCATCAAGCTCGCCTTCCCATTTTGCCACCGCCGTGGCGACAGCGGTATCGCCGGTCACATTGGTCAGGGTCCGCATCATGTCGAGCAAGCGGTCAAAGGGCAGAATGAAGCCAATGATCAAAAAGGCTTGTTCTTCAGGAATACCAACTTGCTCCAATGCAAGGCCCGATAAGAACAATCCGGCGCTCGGAATACCGGCCGCGCCGATTGAGACCAAAGTCGCCATGACCGCCACCAAGACATATTGAGTGAGGCTTACTTCGATGCCCATGGCTTGTGCCCCGAACAGGGCGACCATGCCGATATAAATCGCTGTGCCGTCCATATTTATCGTCGCGCCAAGTGGCAGCACAGAGCCCGCCACGGCTTTATCAATGCCAAGATTTTCTTCGGCGCATGTGATGGTGACGGGCAGGGTCGCGGACGAGCTTGCGGTCGAATAAGCCACCGCTTGCGCATCTGTAATCCCGCGCATGAAGGGCAAAAATGGCAGGCCCAAAACGCCTTTAATGATAACCCCGCCATAGGTGATCAGAATGTGCAGCGCACAGGCAATATAGAGTGCAATGGCCAGCGTGCCGAGGCTTTGCAAGACGCCGAGCCCTTGAGCCGCCATCACACTGGCCATCAGCGAGAACACCCCGACGGGGGCGGTTTCCATGACAATGTTGGTGATTTTCATCATCGCTTCAGAGGAGCCGTCAAACCATTTGGCGACCGGTTCAGCAATTTTGCCCGCCATCAGAACTCCGACGCCAAACATGATGGCGAAGAAGATGATTTGCAGAATATTGTCAGTCGCCAGGGCCGCGACCGGGTTGGTCGGGACAATCGCGAGCAAACGGTCGATAAACCCGCCCGCGTCCGCGGCGCGCTCGACCACGGACTGCATTCGGCTCGTATCGGCGTCTTCAAACGTCTCTGGCGTTAGGCTCGCACCGGGCCGAAAAATCGTCGCCATGATCAGGCCCAGCGTGACCGCGATCGCCGTGGTGCCGAAATAGGTGCCAATCGTCCGGATGCCCAAGCTGCCCAGCCGTTTCGGGTCGCCCATGGCGATTAAGCCAGAGACCAGTGTGAAAAAGACCAGCGGCACAATCAACATCTGAATGAGCCGCAAAAAGAGGTCGCCGAGCCAGCCAATCCAGGTCTCCGCAAAGGCGCCGCCTGCCTCTGCCCCCATGCCATATCTCAGGCCAAGGCCTGTCGCCATTCCTAGAAGCAGCGCAGCAATAACGCGCTTCCATAGATCAATCTTGAACCACCAGCTCATGCCCGCTCCATTTTATGCCTGTGATCAGGCTAGAGCGCATTGCCGCGCTATTCAACGTCGCAGGCGCAAGATGAGGGGATTGCGATCGAGATGCTTGATCATCTCTCACGAAACCGGCGCCGCTTCTAAGCTGGTCCTGTTTTTTAGGTTGTCAGCGGTTTGACCCGGTCATCAACATCCGCCGCCGAAACATTAGGCGCTCTGAACACAGCTTCATCAAGCTCACCTTCCCATTTCGCAACGGCGGTGGCGACGGCGCAATCGCCGACGACAATCGTCATGGTCCGCATCATGTCGAGCATACGATCGAAGGGCAGAATGAAGCCGATGATCAAAAAGGCTTGTTCTTCGGAAATGCCAACTTGTGCCAAAGCGGGGACAGAAAACAACAATCCGGCGCTCGGAATACCTGCCGCGCCGATCGAGACCAGAGTCGCCGTGACCGCCACGAGGACATATTGGGTGAGGCTCACTTCATATCCCAGCGCTTGCGCCCCGAACAAAGCGACAATGCACATAAACATGGCCGAGCCGTCCATATTGATAGAGGCGCCTAGCGGCAGGACCGACCCGGCCACAGATTTATCAATACCGAGATTTTGTTTCGCACATGCAATCGTGACCGGCAGAGTCGCTGTGGAATTTGCGGTTGAAAACGCCACCGCTTGCGCATCCGAAACGCCGCGCAAGAAGGTCACGAAGGGCAAGCCCAAAATGCCTTTGATGAGAATGCCGCCATAGGTGATCAAGATGTGCAGCGCGCAGCCAACATAGAGCGCGATGGTGAGTGTCCCGAGGCTTTGCAAGACGCCAAACCCTTGAGTCGCCAACACACTGACCATGAGGGCAAAGATGCCAATCGGCGCCGTTTCCATCACGATGATGGTAACTTTCATCATCGCTTTAGAGGCGCCATCAAACATATTGCCAATCGGTTCCGCGACTTTGCCCGCCATCAGAATCCCAACGCCAAACAGAATGGCGAAGAAAATGATTTGCAGAATATTGCCCGTCGCCAGGGCCTCGATCGGGTTGATCGGGACAATGGCGAGCAATCGGTCGGCGAGCCCACCAGCCTCTGCGCTGGCCTGAGACGCCGATTGTATCTCGCTAGTATCAGCCCCCGCGAAGATCTCTGGCGACAGGCTCGCCCCGGGCCGAAAAATCGTTCCCATGATCAGGCCGAGCGTGACCGCAATCGCGGTGGTGCCGAAAAAGGTCGCGATCGTGCGCAAGCCCAAACCGCCCAATCGGCTCGGCTCTCCCATGGCGACAATGCCGGCGACCAGCGTGCAAAAAATCAGCGGCACAATTAACATTCGAATGAGCCGCAAAAAGAGCTCGCCAATCCCGCCAAACCACATCACGGCAAAGGCCCCTCCCGCCTCAGCGCCCATGCCATATCTGAGGCCGAGGCCGACCGCTATTCCAAGAATAAGCGCGGCGACGACGCGCTTCCATAGATCAATACTAAACCACCAGCCCATGCGAACTCCATTTTATGTCCCCTTCATTTGAAGTCCCCTTCATTCGTACCTTTGATCAGGGCTAGAGCGCATTGCAGCGCTATTCAACTTTGCAGGCGCACGATATGAGGATGGTTATGGATATGCTTGCTCGTTTGTCATCTGGGTGGAAAGCCTGGCTCATTTTGTTCGCGATAACGTTCACCGCGGCAGCGCCTGGCGTGTTTAACCTGCCCGCATTGGACCGCGATGAGAGCCGGTTTGCCCAAGCCTCTAAGCAATATATCGAAACCGGCGACTATTTGATCATCCGCTATCAGGATGAGTTCCGGAACAAAAAACCGGCCGGTATTCATTGGCTGCAATCGGGTGCGACGCATGTGCTCGGCGATGAAGAGCGGCTCGATATTTGGACCTATCGTGTGCCGAGCTGGCTCGGCGCGGCGTTCGCAACGCTCGCGACTTTTTGGTGCGGGATCGTCCTGATTGGACGGCGCGCGGCCTTTTTAGGGGCGGCTTTGTTTGGCGCGACATTGCTGCTGACCAGTGAAGCGCATATTTCTAAGACCGATGGCATGCTGGTCTTCCTGACGACATGGGGGATTGGCGCCTTGGCGCGCTTCTATATGGGCGCGGTCAAACACCCCAAACGCTTGGCGCTCTTATTCTGGTTCACCATGGGCTGCGGTTTGCTGATTAAAGGTCCGGTGACGCCAATGGTGGCAGCTTATGCAGGCTTTGGGGCTTGGATTTGGGCCAAGTCGGCTGAGGGCAAAGGCGGCGATTGGTGGCGGCCGCTCATCTGGTGGCCAGGGCCGGCTCTGGCCGCAGCGATGTTCTTGCCTTGGCTTATCGCCATCCAGTTCGCGACGGATGGGACCTTTTTACAAGGCGCGGTTGGGAAAGACCTGAAAGACAAGTTCGCGGGCGCCTCAGAGGGCCATGCGGGTTGGCCACTTTATCATCTCAGTCACATTCCGGTTTGGTTTTTCCCGGCCGTCATTTTGCTGATCCCGGGCGGGGTTCTGGCTTGGAAACATTTGCGCGGCGCGAGCGATCTCGCCCGCAAACGCGGCACCGACGCGCTGTTCGTGGTCTTGGCGCTTGGGGCCCTCACGGCGCTGGCGACTTGGATCCTGCCCGGCGAGCTGGGCGCAGGCGCGCCCTCGGCCTATCCAGCGGTGATCCTGTTCGGCTTTTGGGCGCTGTCGACCCAAGCGCGCTGGCACCAGCGCTGGCCGATGAGCGAGGCCGCGCCCGTCACCGACGCGGTCAAAGCCCTGCGGTTCCTGGTCGCTTGGTCTGTGCTCAATCTGATCTTTTTTGAGCTCATGCCGACGCGGCTCAGCCATTACATCTTACCGGCCTATCCGGCCTTTGGGCTGCTTTGCGGTTGGGCTGGCTTAAAACTCATCGAAGGGGAAAAGTTGCCCGTCTCAAAAGGGTTGAGCTTTGCCACTTATGCGCTGGGCGGGGCTTTGCTGGTCTTTGTGAGCTCGCCGATGGCCGCGCGTTTAATCAAAACCGAGGCCGCAGGCGATTTTAAAACCGCTGAAGCCGACACCGTGATCGCGCAATGGGCGAGCGCCGTGACGTTCCCATTGGTGCTATGGTGGCTCGGCGGTCTGATCTTCGGGTTGTCTTTGATCGGCTTTGTCGCCAAGCGGCTCGGCCTGTCAGTGTTTTTGGCGGTCGCGACCAGCCTCGTGCTCGGCTGGCATGTGCGGACTTATTTCATCCCGGCGCAGCTTTGGGTGCAACCAACCGAGAGCGCCCGCGTCGCTCTGCAAGGCGTATGCGGCGTGCCAAGCGAGACCTGCGAGGAGGGCACGGCCAGTCCCGACCGCGTGCTGGCCGTGGGCTATACAGAGCCGTCTTATGTGCTGAGCTTTGGCACGCAGAACCTACACCCGCCAGAAACCCCGATGCTGCTGCCAGATGATCCGAGCGCCTATCCGGTGGTCTATCTGATCAATCTGGAAGACCGGGGCAGCGCGCCGCAAGTCTGCGCGGCGCTGGGCGAGGCTTGTATCCCACCGGCGCCTGAGGTCCGGGACAGCCTGCTCGATCAAGCCAATCGCGCGGCGCTTTGCGTCAGCCGCTCCGACCCGGTCTATGCGCTGAATTATTCTAATGGCGATCCGGTTCATTTCGTCGCGTATCGGTTTGAAACCGGCTGCTGAGCCAAAACTGGTACATTTTGACCCGCGTCAGAATTGCCTCTCAAAAGCGCCAGACACAGTCTTAGGTAAGAGCCATAGACACGGAGACCGTCCATGGCTGAAATTGACGTGCATCGTAACCCTAAGGGTCTGAGAGATCGGATCGCTTTTGCGTTTGTGAAAGTGCTGCGATTCTTCGCAGATCTGTTCTTTCGAAAACGCTATGGCCACCGCGCCGTTGTGCTTGAAACGGTCGCGGCGGTGCCCGGCATGGTGGCTGGACTATTGCAGCATTTGCGAGCGATTCGACGGATGCGCGATGATCAAGGCTGGGTGAAAGAATTGCTCGATGAAGCCGAAAATGAGCGCATGCATTTGATGACCTTTATCAAAGTCGCAGAGCCATCTTTGGTCGAGCGCGGTTTGATCATGATCGCGCAAGCGATTTTCTATAATTTTTATTTCTTCCTATATCTGTTCGCCCCGAAAACCGCGCATCGTGTTGTCGGCTATTTCGAAGAAGAGGCGGTCATCAGCTATACCCATTATTTGCGGGAGATTGACGAGGGCCGGTTGGACAATCCGCCCGCCCCGCAA
This sequence comes from Pseudomonadota bacterium, assembly GCA_039815905.1. Taxonomy (GTDB): domain Bacteria; phylum Pseudomonadota; class Alphaproteobacteria; order Caulobacterales; family Hyphomonadaceae; genus Henriciella. The sequence goes on from JBCBYJ010000015.1 coordinate 8,685, forward strand.
ATCGCCATCGACTATTGGCACTTGCCGGCCAATGCGCGGCTGAGAGACGTCGTCATCGCTGTGCGCGAAGACGAGGCCGGACACCGCGACCGCAATCACTATTTCGCTGACGCGCTGATCGCAGGCGATGACCCAACAGCCGAGGCAGCGGCGCAAATGGCCGGTTAAGCCTGGCGCAAGACGTAACCGACCCGTGGGAAATGAATGTGCAGGTTTTCGGCCTGATCATCGTGGCGGGCAAGGATGACGCGCTCGGCATTGGCGATGACGAGATCGCCCTCCACCCAGTCTTTGGCATAATCATCGGGCGCGATGGCGACCCGGTCACCGGGTTGAAAATCGCCCAAATCGCCGGAGGTTGAAGCCGGTTTAAGCCGCGGCGCCGCAGCCTTGGCAACGGCAATCGCGTCAGCGCCGCTCAGTGCTTCTGGCGCTTGGCCTTTAAACTCTTTCAAGCGGCGATACCAATCCTTGGTCAGCGGCGCGTCTTCAAAGCAGCGATTGAGAAAATCCGGGATATTCTTTTCGACGAACCAGGGGTTCATAAAAGCATGGACGTCGATCAGACCGGGTTTGGTGCCGACCAGCCAATCGCCTGTCCCGGCATGACGTCCGCCTTCCAGGCGTTCTTCAATCCATAAAAGTTGGCTGCGCCAATGATCTTTCATAATCGGCGCGGCGGCTTTCATCGCCTCGACATCAAACGGGCGGCCGGACATTTTGGTGCGATCATCGATAAACTCTTGCGGTAAATGCTCCCCCACCGTTCCGAAAATCACCGCGACGCTGGTTTGAAACCATCGGCCATCGGTCCAGGCTGACACCATCCGCGCGAGGCCTTCATGACCGGGCAGGTCTAAAGCCGGGATCTGAAACCGCTTTTCCAACTCAATCAGCATGATCGACGTGTCACAGAAAATGTCCGCGCCGATTTGCAGGACCGGCGTGCGGCGATAGCCGCCGGTCAGCGGAACCAAATCCGGCTTCGGCAAAATCACCGGGATTTCGACGCCCGCCCACGCCAAATTCTTCATCCGCAGCGCCAGCCGGATTTTCTCCGAATAGGGCGAGGTTTGGAAGTGATGAAGAATAATGCTTTGGGCGTTTGCCATGCGATTTGCCTCCCCAGACATTTAACCGTCATCTTTGCGGGATTTTAGGCCAAAGGGAAGGGTTGGCTCAGACCTTTGCCAGCGCTTGCTCCAGATCTGCAATAATATCAGCGGCATCTTCAATCCCAACCGAGAGGCGGACCGTATCGGGCGCGGCACCCGCTGCGGCTTTCTGATCGTCGGAGAGCTGACTGTGCGTGGTCGAGCTTGGATGAATGATCAGTGAGCGGGTGTCACCAATATTTGCCAGATGGCTGAACAATTGAACATTTTCGACCAGTTTGATGCCGGCCTCATGACCGCCCTTCAAACCGAACGTGAACACGGCTCCGGCCCCATTTGGGCAATATTCTTGCGCCAGCTCGTAATAATCATCACCCGGCAGGCCCGCATAGCGCACCCAGCCGACTTTTTCGTGGCCCTGCAAATGACGCGCAACCGCCAGTGCATTGGCGCAATGTTTGTCCATGCGCAGCGGCAAGGTCTCGCAGCCGGTCATGATCAAGAAGGCATTAAACGGTGACAAAGCCGGGCCGAGATCGCGCAGGCTGAAGGCTCGGGCGGCAATCGCAAAAGCGATATCGACATTTTGGCCATCAGGGCCAAGCGGCAGCGCGCCAAACCCGTCAGCGAAGACCAAGCCATTATAATAGTCTTGCGGTGTGGTCATGGTTGGGTATTTCGCCGCGTGCGCTTGCCAATCGAAACGCCCGCCATCAATCAGCATTCCGCCAATCGAATTGCCGTGCCCGCCAATAAATTTGGTCAGCGAGTGCACAACCAAATGTGCGCCATGTTCTAAAGGGCGGCACAGATAAGGCGAGGCCATTGTATTATCGACCAGATAGGCAACGCCATGCTTATTGGCGATGGCCGCAATGCCCGCCATGTCGGTGACGATGCCGCCTGGATTGGCAAGACTTTCCGTGAAGATGACGCGGGTCTTGTCATCAATCGCCGCTTCGACCGCGGCCAGATCATTGACGTCAACAAACTCGACTGCCCAGCCGAATTTTTTAAACGCGTGTCCTAACTGATTGATCGAGCCGCCATAGAGTTGCTTGGCGGCGACGATTTTTGCGCCTGGCTCCATCAGCACATGGAAAGCCAGCATTTGCGCCGAATGTCCGGACCCGGTGGCGACGCCCATCGTGCCGCCTTCAAGATCGGCAATGCGCGCCTCTAGCGCGCCCGTCGTTGGGTTGCCGAGCCGGGTATAGATATTGCCAAACTCTTGCAGCGCAAACAGTTTTGAGGCGTGGTCAGCATCTTTGAACACGAAACTGGTGGTTTGGTGAATGGGTTGGGCGCGCGAACCGGTAACCGGATCTGGGGCAGCGCCTGCATGTAATGCGCGGGTCGAAAAGCCTTGAGTCATGAGGACCTCCAAAAAAAAGCGTTCAGCAAGATGGCGTTATGACTAGACGTTACGTCAGATTTGCCTAGCTATAATCTGAATTAGAGGGCCTAAAGCCCCGCGCAAACAGAACAGACCTGGGAGGTCATTGGATATGCTGGACATCAAAGCGATGCCACACTTGGCGGATATTCCGCGGGTGCAGAGTGAAATTCGACCGGATGAAATTGCATTCTGGTACAAGGGTGAAGAGACAAGTTTTGCTGACTTAAACACGCGCGCCAATCAAGTCGCGAATGGCCTGATTGGCCTCGGCGTGGACGCTGATCAGCGGGTCGGATATCTGGCGAAGAATACGGCAGTCTATTATGAAATGCTGTATGGTTGCGCCAAAGCGCGCGCGGTTATGAATGCGGTAAACACACGGCTCGCCGCGCCTGAGGTGAAATTCATCCTCTCTGACGCGCAAGTGCGTGTGCTGTTTGTTGGGCCCGACTGGTTCGATATGATCGAGCAGATCAAAGACGAGTGCCCGCATCTGGACCATATCATTACGGTCGAAGGTGAGCGCGAAGGCTGGCCTGAATATACGAGCTGGCGTAATGGCCAAGCGGCAGGCGCGCCTGCGATCGAAACCCACGACCAGGATGATGTGATCCAGCTCTACACCTCAGGCACGACAGGTCTGCCGAAAGGCGTGATGCTAACCAATGACAATTATCGCGGCTTCATGGGCCAAGCGGGACAGCTGGAATGGTCGAGTTATGCCGCTGGCGAAAATGTTATGAACGCGATGCCGCTCTTCCACGTGGCCGGGGTCAATGTCGGCATTCTTGCCTCCGCGCAGGGCACCAAAACCATTGTCTTACCGGAGATCAATCCGGCCGAGATCCTCGATTTGATTGAGCAGCAAGACATCAATCACGCGTTCTTTGTGCCAGCGGTGATTTTGATGCTGAGCCAAATGCCGGATTTCCGAGCGCGCGATTATTCAAAGCTGAAACAGATTTTCTATGGCGCCAGTCCGATCACGGAAGATCTCTTGGTCACCGCCGTCGAGGTTATGGGCGCGCGATTCACGCAAGTCTATGGCCTGACCGAAACCACAGGCGGGGGCACCTATTTGCCCCCCGAAGCACATGAGCCGAGCTGGGGAAAGCTGCGCTCTTGCGGGGTGCCGTATCCGAGCACGATTATTCGCTGCGTCGATGACGAGGGCCATTCAGTGCCGACCGGCGAAGTTGGCGAAATTGTCATTCAGTCCGACTTTGTCATGAAGGGCTATTGGAACCGTCCCGAGGCGACCGAAGATGCCATTCGCGATGGCTTTTTCTATACTGGCGATGCCGGTTATTTCGATGAAGACGGCTTCCTGTTCATCCATGACCGGGTCAAAGATATGATCGTGTCCGGCGGCGAGAATGTGTATCCGGCAGAAGTCGAGAACGCGATTTTCGGTCACCCAGAGGTCGCCGACGTTGCGGTGATTGGCGTGCCCGACGAGAAATGGGGTGAGGCGGTCAAAGCGATTATCGTCGCCAAGGATGGCACCGACCCCACACCGGACAGCATCATCGCTTGGACGCGTGAGAAGATTGCTGGCTATAAATGCCCAAAATCGATCGACTATATTGACGCCTTACCGCGCAATCCGTCCGGCAAAATTCTCCGCAAAGATCTGCGCGAGCCCTATTGGGAAGGCCAGGCGCGGCGTGTGTGACTCTTGATATGGATGATGCGCATGGCGTTCACGATTATGTTTATGATGCGCGCAATGCCGACATCCAGGTATCGATCAATGGTGAGCTGAAGCATCGGGATCAGGCGACGGTTTCCGTCTTCGAGAGCGGATACTTGCTCGGCGATGGGGTCTGGGAAGGCCTGCGGGTGCATGGCGGCGGCATTGCCTTTTTAGACGCGCATTTGAAACGGCTTTATGCCGGTGCCAAGACCATTGATATGGATATTGGCCTGACGCCTCAGGCGCTCTCGCAGCAGCTCTTTGACTGCCTCAAAGCGCAAGACATGTCTGAGGGTGTGCATATTCGACTGATGGTCACGCGCGGGGTGAAGAAGACGCCTTATCAAGGCCCGCGATTCACGATCACGCCGCCAACCATTGTCATCATTCCAGAATACAAGTCGCCGGTGCCCGAGATCCAGGCAAAAGGCGTCTCCTTGTTCACCGCGCATGTGCGGCGGACCGGCCCAGCTGAGCAGGATCAGAAGCTCAACTCACACTCTAAGCTGAATTGCATCCTTGCCTGTATCCAAGCCGATAAAGCCGGTGCGGATGAGGCTTTGATGCTGGACCCGGACGGGTTTGTTGCGACGTGTAACTCAACGCATTTCTTCATTGTGCGCGAGGGCGAAGTGTGGACCAGCCCACCAGATTACTGCCTGGGCGGGATCACGCGCGGCAACATTATTCGCGTCTGCCGAGATCATGGCATTCCGGTGTTTGAGAAACGGTTTTCGCTGTTCGATGTCTATTCAGCGGACGAGGCGTTCATCACCGGAACCTTTGCTGGCGCGACCCCAGTGCGCGAGGTGGATGGCCGGGACATCGCGCATCTCAATGGCCCCGTCACGCAGCGCCTGTCAGAGCTGTACAAAGCTTTGATCGGGGCCAATTTGACCCCGATCACCTGATGTCTAAGCCGCTTCGTATCGCGATGTGGTCGGGCCCGCGCAACATGTCGACGACTTTGATGCGCTCTTTCGGGGCGCGGTCCGATACGACTTGTATCGACGAGCCCTTTTATGCCGCCTATTTGAAACAGACGGGTCTGCAACACCCTATGTTGGCGGAGATTTTCGCGGCGCAAAGCACCGACCCGAACCAAGTGATCTCGGACCTGATCGCGCCGCCATCGCGGCAGAGGCCGATCGTCTACCAAAAACACATGACGCATCATATGCTTGCCGACTTTGACCGCAGCTGGATGCGCCAGTGTCGCAATGTGTTTCTCATTCGCCATCCAGCGCGGGTGATCACGTCTTATGCCCGCAAAATGGATCAGGTCTCGCTGGAGGCGATCGGCTTTGCGCAGCAATTGAGCCTGTTTCAACAGGCCCGAGAGATGGAAGGGCGGGCGCCGCTCGTGGTCGATAGCGATGATATTTTGCGCGCGCCAGACCAGATGCTTCGCGCGCTCTGCGTTGCGCTCGATCAGCCTTGGACCGAACGTATGCTGCGCTGGACGCCAGATCCCAAACCCGAAGATGGCCCTTGGGCCCCGCACTGGTATGATGCGGTCTGGAGCTCCACAGGGTTCGGACCGCCGCCCGGCGCTCTGCCGGACGTGGTGCCAGAATGGCTGGATCTGCTCGACGCCGCCATGCAGGTTTATGCGCAACTCGCGGTGCATCGATTGACCGCAGACTAGGTCGCGATGCGCGCGCCCTTGTCCCTTGATCACGCCTCGCGCAGCAGTATGCTTGGCGATATTGGGTGAGAGGTGACTGAATGCTGTTTGGATTAAAGCGGTTCATATTGGCGCTGCTCGTGATGGCGGGTTTGCCGCTAAGCGCAGCCGCGCAAAGCTATGATGCGTTCGAGCAAGGCCGCGAGGTCACCGGCGCCGAGGCCGTCTTAGAGTTTCGCGACCGCATCGCGCCGGAAAATGCGATGACGCGCGACCGACTGGAAACGCTCTTGCCACAGCTCATGGACGAGACCGGTATTGATATGTGGCTCGTCATTAATCGCGAATATGCCGAGGACCCGGTCTATTTCACCCTGGTCCCGCAGCCGGCATTCGCAGCGCGGCGCACGACCATCTTGGTGTTTCACAAGACCGATGACGCGTTTGATATGCAGACGGTCAATCGCTACCCGCTTGGCGATCCGTATGAAGCGGTCTGGGAGGGCGGCAATCTTGATGAGCAATGGCAAGCCCTGGCGGACCTGATTGAAGAGAAAGACCCAGAGCGCATCGGCATCAATGTCTCATCGCATTGGCCGGTTGCTGATGGTTTGACCCATGGCCTGCATCAAAAACTGATCTCGGTCCTGCCCAAACACCTCGAACGACGATTGGTCAGCGCCGAGGATTTGGTCATTCGCTGGATCGAAACACGCAGCGATCTGGAGCTCGGCGCCTATGGCCATATTGTCAGCCTGGCGCGCTCTGTGATCAGCGAGGCGTTCTCGTCTAAAGTGATCACGCCGGGGGTCACCACGACCGATGACGTCGCCTGGTACATTCGGGAACGCTTCGAGGACCTCAATCTGACGCCCTGGTTCAACCCGTATGTCAATGTCCAACGTCCCGGCCTGTACTGTGTGGCGGATCAAGGCTTTTGCGGCATCGAAGACGTGATTCAACGCGGCGACATTATCCATACAGATGTCGGGATTTGTTATCTCAAATTGTGCACCGACACCCAGGAAATGGGCTATATCGCAAAGCTCGAAGACGCCGATGTCCCAGAGGGTTTGAAAGCCGCCATGGCGCTCGGCAATCGCTGGCAAGATCACCATACCGGCGCATTCGCGACCGGCAAAACCGGCAATCAAGTGCTCGCCGATACGCGGGCGCAGTGCGCGGCGGAGGATTATATCTGTTCCGTCTACACCCATCCGCTCGGCTTTTTCGGTCACGCGCCAGTCGCCGCGGATCGGTGTGCCGTCTTGATCATCCCACAGGCCAATGGTCGGTCCTGGCGC
>JBCBYJ010000160.1:0-4771 GCA_039815905.1 Pseudomonadota bacterium
CAAACGTCCTGTGACCACAGGACGTTTGGTGACCGCAGCGTCGAGATAGAAAGCGTTCTCAGCCTTGAGCGACAATAGTTCGTCAATCAGCTGCAATTCCGTGTCGCGATCCATGTTTCACCTCTCAGCCGGTCTGTATGCTGCTTACCACTTGGTAAGTTGATCTACTTACCATATGGTAAGCCGTCAAGTTTAAAGCGATTGATCATGGTCCAGAACACACGCACGAAATGTCTCGATTCTGCGGAAGCATTGTTTGCTGAGCGCGGCTTTTATGGCGTCAGCCTGGCCGCCATCGCTGCGGATCTAGAGCTGACCAAACAGGCTTTGCTGCATCATTTTGGCAGCAAGGAAAAACTGTATGGCGCGGTTCTGAAGCGGATTTCGGATCGTTTCGCGACACTCGCGGCGGCGGCGCAAACCGCGGCCACGCGCCCAGAAGATCAGTTGACGGCTTATCTCTTGCAGCTTTTGTCCGCGCCCGATCAAGGCGTCTCGCAAACGCGGCTTTTAATGCGCGAATTGCTCGACAATAAGCGCCGCGCCGATACCGCTGGAACCTGGTATCTGCAAACGTTTTTGGACGATTTGATTGACCGGGTCCGGGCGGTTCGTAATTGGCAAGACGCGAGCGCAGCTGAGGTGTTGAGCCTGGTCTATCAACTCCTCGGCGCGATCAATTATTTCCAAGTCTCTCAGCCGACTTTGGAAGGCATTTATGGCGCGGACGGTTATGCGCGCCTGGCCGAGGCCTATCCGGAGCAATTGGCGCGATTGATCCGAGCCGGACTGACTGCGCGGCCTTAGCCGCGACTGAATAGGCGCGCGAAGAAGCCTTTTTTCTCGTTCACTACGGCCGGGTGCTCATGGCTATCGCGATGCGCGTCCACGTCCTCCTGATGACGTCCCAGCCAAATGTTCCAGTCGCGCGCGCTGTCAATGTCGATCAGCTCGGGCAAGACGCCGATTTTCGCGCGTTCTGGTAAATTGGCCCAAACGTCCTCCATGGCATGCGGACTGGACCAGCGCACATTATAGAATGGGCTCGGCGTGCGGGAGGATTTATTCAACCCAAACAGCCAAAACCCGCCATCGCGGGTTGGGCCAAAGACCGCGTCATGGCGGCTGAGCTGGCGCACGGCTTGTCTTAAGAGTGCCGTTGAGAGGTCTGGCGCATCGCTGCCAATGAACAGAACCGGGCCCGGCCGCGCCTCCCGCAACCCCTTGCTGAGCCGGTCGCCGAGATCGCCGGATCCTTGGCTGCGCCGCTCCAGATGGACCGGCCAGAGCCCGCCCAGAGACGTGCTGAGCTCTTTGTCTGGCGCAGTATAGAGCACAGTCTCCCAAGGCCCGCGAAGGGTTTCGCGAATGGTCTTGGCTTGCAATGCCGTCGCGATCCGGCGGGCGCTGACCGGCGAGTTCAACCCTTCAGCGAGGCGGGTTTTCGCCAGACCCATGCGCGGTGGCTTTGCAAAGATATAGATTTGTGGGCGTTTCATCTGACCACCTCAATTCCGATCACTCTGTTCTGGTCGTCGACATCGAGGATGATTTGCAATCCGCGTAAGGACTCATCGCATTCGAACACATCAATCGAGCGGGCGACGCAGCCAGGCGTTCCGACGCCCGGATGGTCTGGCAGATAAATGTATCCGGCTTGCAACTCTTCGTCCCAACTGGCGTCTAGCGACATGATGCACCTTCGAATCGAGCCCTTATGAATAGGAGTTTGCCAATTTTTCCGGCTTTGCACCAAGAAAATATCGCGTGACCAAATAGGCATTATGCCAACTGCGCTTGCGCCAGCCATCTCGCTCATATTTTGACGCATCTGTGCGCGCTTCCGCCGACAGAATCGCCAGCCGCTTTTTGCCAAGGCGGCGAATGATTTGAACATCTTCCATAAAGGCCGTGTCAGGATAGCCGCCAATCTCCTGATAGAGCGACTTAGACAGCAACAGGCCTTGATCGCCATAAGGCAGGCCGAGCGTGCGGGCCCGCCAATTGGCCCGGCGCGCGACAGTCTTGGCCATCGGATGATCAGACCGATAGGCGAGCGTGAAGGCCGCCGCTTTGCCGGGGCGTTCGGCCATATGCGCGCCCGCCCGCTCGGCCCAATCGCGCGACAGAGCGGTGTCGGCATGCAGGAAAAGCAGCCAATCGCCACGCGCCTCAGCTGCGCCATGTTGCAGCTGCGCCGCTCGCCCGCGATTGGGCGCGGTTAGAACCGTCGCGCCAGACCCTTCGGCCAGGCGCCGGGTCTGATCGTCGCTGCCGCCGTCAATGACCAAAACTTCGCGGATCAGCCCGGCTTCTAAGCCAACCATAAGCGAGCTTAAACAGAGCGGCAGAACGGCCTCAGCATTGAAAGCTGGAATGATGATCGAAAGCGGGGCCGGCATTTAGACCGAAACGCCCATTTCTTTCAGCCTCGATTGGACCAGCAAAAGATCCCGCCAAGCGCGGCTTTTATCTTGTGGGCGGCGCAGGAGATAGGCGGGATGAAACATCGGCACCAGCGGCACGACCGTCCCGGCGGGCGTCTCAAATGGGCGTTCTGAGCCGCGCAGGCGCATAATGCCGGTCTTGGTGCCCAGCAAGGATTTGGCCGCGACCCCGCCGGTCGCAATAATGATTTTGGGCTGAGCTAAATCGACCATGCGGTTCACAAACGGACGACAGAGTGCCAGCTCATCTGTTTCAGGATTGCGATTGCCGGGCGGACGCCAATAATTGACGTTCGAGATGAAAGTATTGGTCTTGCGATCCAGCGCAATCGCCGCCAGCATTTTGTCTAAGAGCTGTCCGGCTTTGCCGACAAAAGGCAGGCCAAAGCGGTCCTCTTGTCCGCCAGGACCTTCGCCGAGAACCATAACCGGAGCGCCGAGCGTGCCATCATAGACCACGGTTTTCTCGCAAAGCTGCTTCAATGGGCAGCCCTCAAAGCCTTCAATCGCCGTTTTGAGCGCGTCCAAGGAGGACGCCGCGGCCGCGAGCGATTCGGCTTCTGCGATCCAGTCATCCAAAGATCTGCTCTGATTGCGTTTCGAGGCCCGTCCAGCCCGAGCCGGCGCACCAGACTGATTCGCGGGTGGCATATTCGGGGTTTTAGACGGCGCGCTCACCGGTCCAGCCTTCAAAATGGCGTCGATTTCGGCCTGATCGACGTCAACACCCATCTCTTCCCACCAGTCGGTGAGCGCCTTTAACGCTACGGAAGGGGCATTTTGCGCCATTGAGACCTTGTAAACTTTGGCTAAAGAGGTGGTCAGATACTGGAATATACCTAGAAGGCGCGCAAGTCGCGGCCAGCTTTGGAGGAGAGATTTGATGAGCGAACGCGAGTCTATGGAATTTGACTTGGTGATTGTTGGCGGAGGCCCGGCTGGGCTGTCGGCAGCGATCCGCGCCAAACAATTGGCGAATGAGGCCGGTGAAGCGTTAGAAGTGGTCGTGCTTGAAAAAGGCGGCGAGATTGGCGCGCACATTCTCTCAGGTCTGGTGCTCGACCCAAAAGCTCTGGATGAGCTGATCCCAGATTGGCGCACCCGCGATGATCGCCCGATCCGAACCGAGGTGACCGCCGACACGTATAAGCTGCTCGGCCCGAACGGTTCGATGGCGATGCCGACTTTTGCGTTTCCGCCCTTCATGCACAATCATGGCTGCTATATTGGCTCACTCGCCAATGTTTGCCGCTGGCTAGGCGAGCGCGCGGAAGAATTGGACGTGCAAGTCTTTCCAGGCTTTGCCGCGTCTGAAATCGTCTATGGCGACGCTGGCGAAGTGCGCGGGGTCGTGGCGGGCGTCATGGGCATTGCGGAAGATGGCAGCCATAAGCCCGACTATGAGCCTGGGATGGAATTGCTCGGCAAATATGTCCTGTTTGCAGAAGGTGCGCGCGGCTCGCTGACCAAAGAAGTCAAAGCCAAATATGAGCTTGAAGCCAATTGTGACCCGCAAAAATATGGCATCGGCCTCAAAGAAGTTTGGAAAGTCCCGGCCGATCATCCCGAGTTCAAATCCGGCTTTGTCCAACACACGTTCGGCTGGCCGGTCAAAGAAAAAGACGGCTCTGGCGGCGGCTTCCTCTACCACTTCTCGGAAGGCGGCGAGAATTATGTTTCGGTCGGCTATGTGGTGCACTTAAACTATAAGAACCCACATCTATCCCCTTATGATGAGTTCCAACAATACAAGCATCATGACGATATCTCGAAATTCCTGAAAGGCGGGAAGCGCGAAGCCTATGGGGCCCGCGCGATCACATCGGGGGGCATTCAGTCGATCCCGAAACTGTCCTTTCCAGGCGGCGCATTGATTGGCTGCTCGGCTGGGTTCGTCAACCTGCCGCGCATCAAAGGCACGCATAATGCGATGAAGACCGGCATGATGGCGGCCGAAGAAGCGATTGGCGCGATCCGGGCTGAGCGGTCTGGCGACGAGCTCGCGAGCTATGACCAAGCGGTACGCGACAGCTGGGTCTGGACGGACCTGGCGCGCGTGCGCAATGTGAAGCCGCTTATGGGCCGCTTTGGGACCATGCCTGGCGCCATTATCGGCATGCCAGACATGTGGATGCGCTATCTGGTCGGCTTTGGTTACATCCCGCAGCTCAAGCATGGCAAAGCCGATCATGAATATTTGAAGCCTGCCGATAAGTGTCAGCCAATCGCATATCCAAAACCCGACGGCGTGCTGAGCTTTGACAAACTGACCAATGTCTCGTTCACCAACACCTATCATGCAGAAGATCAGCCGAAGCATTTGA